>DATFNI010000149.1:0-4115 GCA_035266485.1 Balneolales bacterium | reverse complement strand
AAAAGCTATTCAAAATAACGATACAACCGGATCGGTTGATGCCGGCATCGTGGGACGGATACCTATTTTAAAATATAAGGATGTACTGGCATATGAAGTCAAAAATGCCGGTTTAGGCCCACTGCATGTTGAGTATGACGGCAAAGGTCATGGTTATAACTCAGCGTTTATATCATCTGAAGTGGTTAAATGGGATCTAAAAACAGGAAAAGTTCTCGACAGACATCCGACCGATTATTCCACCGGTCACATAACGATTCCCGGCGGCGATACCCGTAAGCCATATGGCCACTATTTGATTGCCTTGAACAAGATCACCAAAGATCTGTTTTTACCAACCGGGCCCGAATTATTTGCCGGAGAACAGTTATTCGACATTAGCGGAAGCAAAATAAAACTGCTATTAGATTTCCCTGTTGAAGGGGAACCGCATAATGCTGCTGAGATTCCGGCCAGTGTTATTGATACCGGCCAGGTAAAATATTTCAAACTGGATGACAACAATAATCCATATGTCACCCGCACTGAAAAGGATACCAAAGTAGTACGCCAGGGTCATCGTGTGGATGTATACATGACTGCCATCAGAAGTCACTTTACGCCGGATAATATTGAAGGCATTAAGGTGGGTGATACAGTCCATTTCCATGTTACCAACATAGAGCAGGAGTGGGATATCCCCCATGGTTTTGCCATGATGGGCATGCGTAATTCAGGGATACTTGTCATGCCCGGTGAAACGAGATCTATTGTCTGGAAGCCGCAAAGATCCGGTGTGTATCCGTTCTATTGTACAGATTTCTGTTCCGCGCTTCACCAGGAAATGCAGGGATACGTCCGTGTTTCTCCTGCTGGCTCCAGCGTGAAAATTGTTTATGGAACAGATGAGAACTTGCCATAAACAGACACCATTCCGGTCTCAGCCGAAGTGCATGTCTCATTCATAGGCATCAAAAAAGCAGTTGCCCCCGACCGTTCGGGGCAACTGCCTTCCGCCAACTGACGAAACGAAATATCACAAGTCTTGCACGAAAGCAAACGACCAGGCATCTCCTGATTTAGCAAGGAAATGTTTAAAAAGGAGTAAGAAAATGAAAAGAAGGAATAAGATACTATTAGCGGCAGCAACAGTAATGCTGCTTGGAGTCTTTGTATTTCCATTATGGCAAATTCGCCTGCAGGCACCTCAATATCCGGAAGGCCTCGGGTTGAATATCAGGATTAATACTGTTCAAAGCTTACATCCGCATAATATTCAGACTATCAATGACCTGAACCATTATATCGGGATGCAAGCCATACGTCCCGATGCCGTTCCTGCATTAAAAATAATGCCTTATGCTGTTATTCTTCTTGTTATAATGGGACTGCTAACAGTTATAATAAGCAGCCGGGCTATGCTGATCAGTTGGCTGGCAGTTTTTGTCGGTATGGCACTGGCAGGGTTTGCTGATTTTTATAAATGGGAATACGATTATGGTCATCATTTGAACCCGCATGCAGCAATCAAAGTGCCGGGGATGACGTTTCAGCCGCCTCTTATTGGCGGAAAACAGCTATTGAATATCCATGCAACTTCAATCCCGGGTATCGGGGGAATCATCTTATTTCTTTCCCTTTTAATTGGGATTTATGTGCTTGTCAATGAAATTCGGGCGAGCAGGTTGGCAAGGGCGGAACAAGCGCTATAAGAGAACCGGTATGAAAGATTGGAACAGTAAGATACTCAGATACGTGCTGCTGTCTGTAACTCTGATCATCGCATCAGCCTGTAGCAATAATGAACCCGTACCGATCAATATTGGCCGGGACAATTGCACCCGGTGCAAGATGGGGATCGTGAATATGCGGTTCGCGAGCGAATTGGTCACAAGCACAGGCAAGGACTATAAATTTGATTCCATAGAATGCATGACTTCGTTCTATCAGTCATATAAAGGATCTGACGTAAAAAATGCCAAATTATGGGTCCATGATTTCCTGCATTCGAAGGAATGGCTTCCGGCCGATAGTGCTCTTTTTTTGAGATCCGATTCCCTGCATAGTCCTATGGGGCTGGACTTGATCGCCGTTAAAAACAGTACGGAAATGCAGAACATTAAATCTAAAGTCGGTGGCCGGGAAATGGATTGGACGGATGTACTGACTTATGTGAAGAAAAACATGGATCGGGAGAAATGATGTGCCGTGCCGTAGATAAAATATCCTTCTTCTGTGTGTTGATTATTATGGTGATTCCAAATCTGGTGATAGGAGCTGCTAATTATCCGGGAGGTTCCGGGACGCCCCTCGCAGGAGTAACAAGCACGGATTTCCTCCCTCGAGGGAGGACTAAGGTGGGTGTTTACCTAACGTCTCATTTTGCAACAAGTGGATTCGTTATGAAACGCTACGTGAACACCCCCTATAAGTCCCCTCAAGGGGACAAGGAGATCTCCTCCCTTGAGGGAGGATTAAGGTGGGTGTCACCGGGCGCCTCATTGAGCAATAAGCGGATTCATGGTGATACACCCGCAGACACCTCCTATAAGTCCCATTCAGGGGATTTAGGAGTCAAAAAAGGCGCCACAAATCCAAAGTCCTCAACAGAAAAGAACATCATCGTTAAAAAGAACGGACCCATTTTCACCCTAACTCAGGCGCTTAAAATGGCTCATAAAGGCGATCATATCATTGTCACCAAAGGTGTGTATGAAGGTAACCAGATAACGGTAAACAAGCCGGTCACGATCACGGGCGAAAAGGGTGCCATTCTTGATGGCATGGGCAAATATCAGATAATGATCGTCAAGGCTGATAGTGTGACTATCGAACATCTTACTTTTCGCAACGCCGGGATCAGCTACACTCATGACAACGCCGCTATCCGCCTTGATGATGTTACAGGGTGTGTCGTTTCCGATAATCATCTGATAAACAATTTCTTCGGTATTTATCTGGCCAAGTCTGGAAATTGTGTCATTAAAGGCAATTCGGTAGTAGGAGATGCCGCTGTTAAAGGTGAGGTTGCTTCAGGTGGCGGGATCCATCTCTGGAATTGCCATGATATCACAATCATCAATAATTATACCCGCGGTAATCGTGATGGAATTTACTTTGAGTTTGTTAATCATACCCTGATTAAAAATAACGTCAGCGAGGAAAATATACGGTACGGGTTACACCTGATGTATTCAAACCACGACACTTACACCGGTAATACATTCAGGGACAACAATGCCGGCGGAGTTGTGATGTATTGCAAATATATCACAGTAGAACACAATCTTTTCATCCACAACTGGGGGCCAAGCGATGATGGATTATTATTGCTTGAGCTTAATCACGGAATCGTTCGGCATAATAAATTTTATCAAAATACAACGGCCATCTATTCCGATGCCTCTAATTACGTTGAGGTGGAGAAAAACGATCTAAGACAAAATGGATGGGCGGTCAACCTGCTCTCAAGTTCAACCCATTTTCTATTTGCGAAAAACAATTTTGTTGATAACACTTTTGACTTTGTAACTAGTGGTCAGGCTAATTCCAACCATGTAACACAAAACTACTGGTCCGGTTACCCGGGATATGATCTGAATAAGGATGGTTTTGGTGATGTGCCTTATCACCCGGTACGGCTCTTTTCCGAGATCATTTCAGAGCAACCTACCGCTTTGATTCTGCTCCACAGCATCTTCGTAAAAGTCCTGGATATAGCGGAAAAGGCATTACCCGTACTTACCCCGAAGTCCCTTATCGACTCAAAACCTCTTATGAAACCTTATCATGATACGACTGGAACAACTGGGCAAATCGTTCAGTACGCTGCGAGTGCTCAGAGACATTGATCTTGAAATAAAATCAGGTTGTGTAACGGCCATAGTCGGTCCCAACGGATCGGGAAAATCGACGACCATCAAGTGTATTTTGGGGCTCGTCAAACCGGATCATGGGTCGGTGATCGTTAATAACGACAGGGTAAACGGAGATTGCGAGTACAGGAAAGACATCGGGTACATGGCCCAGATCGCCCATTTCCCCGAGAATCTGAAAGTAAGAAATGTCTTTGATTTGGTTCGTGATGTAAGGCAGGCCGAACCCAATAGCCTGGATGAGGAACTCATCACTCGTTT
>DATFNI010000148.1:0-23519 GCA_035266485.1 Balneolales bacterium | reverse complement strand
GTTTGTCGACAAGAAACAGACGATGATGCTGTCCGTTTTTGTCATGTATCGGTCATGGGGTTCAAACGTACCCTGAGGAGTCACGTGTTGCTTGTACCAATCCATTAACACCTGCGGAACATTGAACGGTTTTTCCCCGGTATTTTTGGCAATGACGCCATTCAGCGTCGTGCGTGGCAGATAATAAACACCGTCCTCCGGATAATATCCCATGATCCGTCCGCCCGTCATGCGCAAAGTAAAGTTGGCATCCGGATATTCGGTCGAATCATTTCTGAAATCCATCATTCCTTTCACGTAATTCATACGGGCCGGCCCAACCAAACTAAAGTGTTCGACATATTTTTGCCGCGCACTAACATAAGCATCACGCAATGCATCGTAGAGCTGGAGCATGTCATCTTTGGGCAACGATTTTGCTGTTTTTTTATCAAGATTCAGAAATCCTCGTGCCTGGCCGGCATTAAACACTATAGAGGTTTGCAACTGCTTGTTTAGATATGACTGAACGGCCTTATCAAGTTTTTCTCCGCTGAGAGCTCCAAACTGTTGTTGAACATATGGGATCTGCTTGTCTGCCGGTAGATTGGCCAGCATCTCCAGCATCTCTTTTAAGGTGAGCAGTTCGGCATCCATGTTCTCGCTGTTCACCAAACGGGAACGCCGGGCAAGCAGGCTGTCCTGTTGGGTATCATCAAAAGTAGCCGTATCGCTATCCAGGTAGTGATAATAACGATTGAAGAGCGCTGCAGCCTGAAGCGGCTTAGAATAATTAAGCGAGAAATAGGTGCTGTATAGCTGGTCACCTGCCTGATCCGCCAGCTGAAACCCTTTTTTCAGGGAATCCAGCACGCCGCCATACTGTGTTTCCCGTGACGGCTTTTGTTGTATCCATTGTTCAAATGCGTTTTCCTGATCTCTTCGGCGCTGTACGATGTGATATTTCTTGAATCCTTTTTGTACGCCCTGGAAATATTTCAATTCGTTGGCAAAATCCGCCCGATCCGATGCATTGGCCACGGCTGTTTCAGGATTGTGATCGGCGGCGTATTCCAATCCATCCAGGATAGCCTGAAAAGAGTCGATCAGGTATGGATTCCGGTGCTGTTCATAGAAATCAAATGCATAACTGCTCTGGTGCCGGTATGTGCTGCCGGGGAATCCCATAATCATCGTAAAACTGCCCGGGTGATAGCCGTCCAGACTGATTTTTAAAAACCGCTGCGGATGGTAGGGTACGTTATTCTTGTTATACGGCCGGCCGGATCCGTCTGGCGCGACATATGCCCTTAAGAAGGAGAAATCACCGGTATGGCGCGGCCACATCCAGTTATCGATGTCGCCTCCATATTTACCGATTGACAAGGGTGGCGCAAAAACAATGCGTACGTCGCGGATGACCCGATAAACGATCATGTATTGTTTGTTTCCGGCCCACAGGTCATCGATCTCCACTTCGAGGTCGCTATCGTTTCCTTTTCGTTTATTGATGAGTTCCTGGCGAATCTCCTGCTCCCTTTGGCCATGTTCGGCAGGCGAAAGGCCCGTCGGTATGCGCGACTGAATTTCCCCGGTCACATCCTTCTCTTCGATCGGGATATAGAGCGTATATCCTTTGGCCGGAATCTCTTCAGCCGGTGTGTGGGCTATATACCCGTTCTTAAGATAATTTTGCTTTACCGTGCTGGCCGACGCGATGGCATCAAATGCAACGTGATGATTAGTCAGTATCAGGCCATTCGAGGATACAAATGAACCGGTGGCGCCACCGGTTTGTCCGATATTTACACGTACTATTGCTTTATTTAATGTGGCCGAATCGGCGCTATAAAACTGGCTGGCCGGGACCTTCAGCCCCTTCGCCTTCATTTCGGCATAGACGGGACCCTTTAACTGCGGAAGCAGCCACATTCCGGCATCATCAGGGGTTTGATGAGCCTGGGCAAACAGATTGCTGGCAGTCAGCAAGCCAATTAATGCAAAAAAAGTAATAGTCCTGGGAAAAATTCGTCTCATAATCATTATGAATTTTGCCGGAAAACATGATAGGATGGAATATTCCGACGATTTATTCTCAATTTTCTGTCTTAGAAGATCATTCATAGTAAGGGCAAATAATACTACAAAATCTGTTATATTGCCTACCGGAAATACAGGAAACGGTGTCGTCTTTTGACGAACCGGTATCCGAGAGTTATCTCCTGATAAGCTAACCAAACGACGATATTTATTATGTACCAGGAAAAGTTTTTCTTCCTCTGTCATATTCCTCTGAGTGCCGCCGGACCACAGGATGTGGAAATCCTGCAAAAGGCGGAAACGACTAATGAATTTCCCGAACTTTTTGAGAAATATGAAGATCTTCGATCTCATGCTTTTAATGAGGATGGCCTTTTTAGCATCATTCGTGCCGACGATCTTCACTTGATTGTGAGAACGCGTTCAGAGGAATCGGCAAAAGAAACAGCCTTTGAAGAAGGTCGTGCCAACCTGATCACGAATCTCCAACATAAGGTGATGCAGGAAAAAGACAAAAATGCAGTTTCCATTCTCAGGGAAGTCCACGGCATTGAAATGGAACTTAGTTGATAGACTTGAGTACCAAGTCGTGAGTCTCGGGTAAACAACCGATGACTCTCAATCAAGAACTATCTCCAAAATCTGAAATCCATGGGATCTGATAAAAAGATCAAAGCTGAGCTCGTCCGGAAATCGGAAGAACTGGTTGATTTGATTGAGGGATTCGAAGAAGGCATCCAGGAAAACGACGAGGAAGCCTGCAGCAAGATTTCCCATCAGCTCGATCAGGTTGGATTTTACCTGGTAGATCTCATTCCCAAATTAACCGGCGATGATTTTGCCTATGCACAATTCATGATGGGTTCTCTGTGCAGCGTCCTTCGAATGTGGCCCCAGGCTGAGGAGGCCTACAACGAGGTACTCGGGCACTGGCCGGATCATGTGGGCTTGCTCAACGAGTATTTTATCTGCCTGATGGAGCTGGAGCGATACCAGGATGCCCTGTCGGTGATAAACAGAAGCATCAAACAGGGTGGAGAAACCCCGGATGTCCTTCAGAATAAGGCGGCTGTTCTGGCTCGTCTTGGAAAGACCCGTGAGGCAAAGATGGTTCTTATCAATAGCTCAGCCAAATTTCCCGACGACACCGAAACACGCGAAATGCTTGCCGAACTGGATCGCATGACGGTCTGATTCACACACCTCTTTTTTTTATGCCCAAACGAGATCCCAAGAGAACCATACCATCCGAACCGTACAAAATTATATACGAGGACCAGCACCTCGTTGCTGTCAGCAAACCCCCGGGGCTCCTGACCGTTCCAATCCCAAAGTCGTCGGCTCCGAATCTGCTGGATATGCTTCGCCGGGACCTTGCTTCCCGGTCAGCGGCTGTTCTTGTTGTGCACAGAATTGACCGTTATACCTCCGGCATCGTTGTATTTGCCAAAAACAAGACGGCACGCCATGAACTGGTCAGGCAGTTTCGCGCGCATGAGCCTTTACGCGAATATCTTGCCCTTGTGCGGGGCACAATGCAAAAGAAGGAAGGAATCCTGGTTCATTATATGAAGCTGGTAAAAAAAGGATTCAGAAATGTTGTTACAGCTCCCGGTGATCCGGATAGTGCCCAGGCCAAATTACGATATACTGTTCATGAACAATATCCGGATGCGGCGCTGGTCGGTGTGCAGCTCATCACAGGCCTGAAGAACCAGATACGTGTTCAGTTTGCCGAGATCGGAAACCCGGTTATTGGTGATCGGCATTACAAAGAGAAAGAGATACGCGAGCCGCTCATCAATCGTCAGGCTTTGCATGCCTGGAGGCTAAGTGTTGTCCACCCAGCACAGAAGGAACAAGTTACATTTGAAGCGCCTCTCCCTTCCGACATGATGAAACTCATTAATGGTTATAAAAAATGATATGGGTAATCCCTCATTTTTGTAACAACACGGATTTTTCTTTATTTAGAATTGTAAAATAATTTTCGCCTGTGATCGAAATGGAATTATATATTTCGTATGCAGGGTTGAGATAAATATTGACCATCCGGGGAAGTCCCTGGAAAACACTTCTCAAAATGCTCATGGAGATATCGAAGGCATATGATTTGATTGTTGGCAAGCTTGAGTCGTGGTTGAATACGGCCATTAGTATGCTGCCCAATCTGGTCATCGCATTGTTGGTTGTTATCGTCTTTTATGTGGTTTCCAAAACTTTGCGGCAGTTTGTTGAAAAACTTCTTGGAAAGGTCACCGAGAATATTGCGATCATCCACCTGATCGGCAGCGTCGTCTCCATAACAATCGCTGGCATCGGCCTGTTCATAAGCCTAAGCGTGCTTCAACTTGACGACACCGTCAAAACCTTGCTGGCCGGCGCCGGGATCATCGGTCTGGCACTTGGTTTTGCCTTTCAGGATATCGCGTCCAACTTCATTGCCGGAGTTATTCTTTCACTGCGTCATCCCTTTGGAGTGAACGACTGGATTAAAGCCGGGGACTATTATGGCAAAGTAGACCGGTTAAATCTGCGCAATACCATCCTGGAAACCCCGCAGGGACAAGTAGTATATCTCCCCAACAAAAATGTCTTTGAATCGCCGCTCGTAAACTTCAGTAAGAAGAAGTCACGCAGGATCGACCTTTCCGTTGGAGTGTCTTACGGCGATGACCTGGAAAAGGTCAAGAAGATCACAATTGATGCGATCGGGAAAATCAAAAATTTGACTCCCGGCAAAGACATCAAACTCTATTACCAGGAATTTGGTGACAGTTCCATCAATTTCACAGTTCAGTTTTGGATTCCTTTCAAAAATCAGTCCGATTTCATGGAACCGCAAAGCGAGGCAATAATACGCATCAAAAAAGCATACGATGAGAACGATATAACCATTCCATTCCCCATTCGAACACTCGATTTTGGCATCAAGGGGGGAGAGAAATTAAGTACGATGATCGGGAATACGTCGCTGGGTAGGCCACACGGCGAATCGTAATTACAACCCGTTGGCACGGAACGTTTTCGTTATTAAGATACTTACTTGCTTGTAACAGTTATCCATAACCTATTCATGAGGATTTAGATGAATAATGATATACAATCGATCTGGAACTCTATCGTTCCTTTATTGACGCAGTACGGGCTCCAAGTTATCGGTGCGATCGTCATACTGATCGTTGGATGGGCCATCTCAGGCTGGTTTGGCAAAAAGACCAGAAAAATGCTGGAGAAATCCATGAAAATGGATGCCACACTTATCCCCATCCTGGCCAACCTGGTACGTTATCTGGGGATCATCTTTACGATATTGATGGTGTTGAACAACTTTGGTGTTCAGACAGCAAGCATCATCGCTGTCCTGGGTGCTGCCGGCCTGGCTGTCGGTCTGGCTCTTCAGGGGTCACTCAGTAACGTGGCTTCAGGTGTGATGCTCCTGGTTTTCCGTCCGTTCAAAGTAGGTGATGTCGTTGAAGCCGGAGGCGTTTTGGCCGTCATCGATGAAATAGGACTGTTCCTGACGAAGCTGCACACTTTTGACAATATTAATGTATATCAACCCAATTCAAAAATATGGGGTACGGAAATCCGCAATTATTCACAGAACGAGACCAGAAGGGTAGACATTCCAATCGGAATTGGTTATGGTGATGACATCGACCATGCACTGAAGGTCGTCAAAGAAGTTGTTGAAGCTGATGCCCGCACCCTGCCGGATCCGGCGCCAATGTTTGCCGTTTCCGACCTTGGGGACAGTTCGGTTAACTTGATGGTTCGTTTCTGGACCAAAAGCGGCGACTTTTTCAATGCAAAACTGGACTTAACAAAAGAGCTTAAGCAACGTTTTGATAAAGAAGGAATCAACATCCCATTTCCACAGCGAGATGTCCATCTCTACCAGGTTTCCAAAAGCTGACACCGTAATACATTCATCATTACAATTTTGAAACAATGTCTGTTACCAACCGCATTCGAATTGCGAAGGGTGATATCACGAAGCTAAAGGTTGATGCCATCGTAAACGCCGCCAACACGAGCCTTCTGGGCGGTGGCGGTGTGGATGGCGCCATTCACAGGGTTGCCGGGCCCAAATTGCTGGCTGAATGCAGAACGTTAAATGGATGTCCGACAGGTGAAGCGAAAATAACCGGTGGGTACCGCCTTCCGGCAAAATACGTTATCCACACCGTTGGCCCGGTCTGGCACAGCGGCTATCGAAAGGAGCGGGAATTGCTTGCCAACTGCTATGACAACAGTCTCAAACTTGCAGAAGAAAATAATATTGAAACCATCGCCTTCCCCTCCATAAGCACTGGTGCCTATCATTTCCCCCTCGATCAGGCTACCACAATCGCCCTGAGTAAAACGATGGATTTCCTAAAAAAACACGATCTTCCGAAACAAGTCACCTTTGTATGTTTTTCTGATGCGGATTATCAAACATATAAGACGATATTTAGTAATTTATCTGAAGGCTAGGTTCAACATTTTTTGTTAGATTGCTTAGCTACCAATAGTTCCTTAAAATTGGTAGTTATAGGAAGAACACGAATTTGCTGTTACGGCACGTGCTGAAACCGTTATGAGATCGCAGGCTTGGATATGAACACCGAACCAAACGCAACCAACATTCTTCACGAAAACAATAATTTTCTTGTGACAGAGGAAGGCGAACTGTTCCAAAAGGAAACCCCTTTATTCAAGGGGCGAAAGCTTGGTACTGTGGATACCGAAAACCTTGATGAATCATTGGAACCATTTTTAAATGCTTTTGATGAACTGGAAAAGAAGGTGGCAGAAAAAATTGAAGAACTCGGAGCAATGGAAGACTCCGCTGAAATTTCCCGTCAGTTCGAGGATCTGATTGAACAGATTAAAAATGCGGATGCCATTGGAGATTTCTCTGAACTGATCCGGAAAATCCGGGAAAAACAGGATGAATTGCTGAAAACAGACGAGACCCAGACATCTGAGGCTGAAACGAATTCCAAAGAAGCTACGGAAGTCGTTACCGAACCTGGGGTGGAAGACAAACCGGCAGTTGATGAAAACAACCCGGTGGATACCGATCCTGAGGAGCCGGCCGGCATAACTGAAGAATCTACAGCCACAGATACAGACGAATCCATTCCGGATGCTGTTGAGGAAGAAAATAAAGAATCAACAGCAGAAGAAACGCCTGAACCAGCCGTTAACCAAGGACTTAATCTGGATTTTGATGTTCCGGAGGAATTGTCGGTCTATCATGAAATTATAGAAAAGAGCCATTCGCTGCTCCATGGATCAGATATTCAGTATGCCAATATGGAGTTCGATAATCTCCGGAGAAAATGGAGCGATGGTCCCGGCGTCGAAGAAGAGCAGCAGGAGATTTACAATAAGCTCAGCGAAATATTCAACAATCAGCAGAAAGAATTTCAGAACCGAAAATCCGCTCACTATGATGAGATCCATCAAAAAAAGATCAAAAATCTTGAGCGGAAAAATGATCTTCTCTCCCGGCTCAAATCGATTATCGAGCAGAAGAAGTGGCATGCATTAAATGAAGTTCAGGGCATCCAGAAGCGATGGGATAACATACGTCTGGTCGACTCTCAGGAGGCGGAACCAATTAACCGGCAGTACAATACGCTCATCGAGGAGTTCGAGAAGAACCGCGTGGAATATCTCGTCGCCCGCAAGGAAAAAGAGGAGCAGAACCACACACTTAAGCTGACAATCCTTGATAAAATCAGCTCCTTGTTAAATCGGGTTGATGAAAACTTCAGCGACTGGAAATCTCTTGACAGGGAATATAACGAGTTACTGCGCGAGTGGAAGAAAGTAGGACGTGTACCGCGTGAAAAAGCGTCTGAAATATGGCAGCGATATAAGGATCTGTGCAGCACTTATTACGATAAGAAACTCACTTACGACACTTCATACCGGAATGAAGTTGAAAAACGATATGCCAAAAAGCAGGAACTGGTAAAAGAAGCACAAGCTCTTGCTGAAGCGGAAGATCTGGCTCTGGCCGCTCGTTCCATTAACAAATTACATAAACGATGGAAGGACGTCGGTGCGCTTCCGAAAGAACAAACCGAGGAGCTCTGGACTCAGTTTAAGGCCGCAACAGATACATTTAACGAACGTAAGGCCGAAAATATAGATCTCCTCAGAGATCAGGAAAACGATAATTACGAGACTAAGGTAAAACTCTGCGAAGAAGCCGAATCCATCAAAGATACCGACAATTGGAAAGAAGGTACCAACCGGATGCAGGAACTCATGGAGCAGTGGAAAGCCGTTGGACCGGTACCCCGCCGCAAAACCAGAAAGATCTGGCGCCGTTTCAAGAAAGCGATGGATGAGTTTTACGACCGCAAACGTGATTTCTTTAAAGAAGAACGTCAGAAACAAAAAGAAAATCTGAAACAGAAGAGAGAGATCATCGAAAAGATTTTCGCATTGGGTGATCACGAAGACCCTATCGAGGCCCGTGAATTGATCAAACCTCTGCAAAAGGCATTTTCCGAAATTGGTTTTGTTCCAATCAAGCAGAAAAACAAAATTTACAAGCAGTATCGGGAAGCTTGTGATGTTGTTTATCAGCGTGCACGTGCTGCTGACAGAGGCGGACCGATACTCAGCAAACAAGCGGTACTCTCCAGTGATGACCGCAGAGAACTCCGGGATAAACAGAACCTGTTCAACAAGCTTAGAAAAGAGTGTGAAAAACTGAACGAACTGATTCTCAGTTACAGCGACAGTCAAACGTTTATCCGGCCTAACAAGCAGGGGTTAAAACTGCGTAATGAGATTCAGGAAAAAATAGATAATGCGAAAGAGGAGTTGGAATCAAAACAGGAAAAAGTGGAAGAACTGCGCCAGGAGATCGAAGAGATCCGCAGTGGCGAGTCTTCCTGATGTATATTTCCTGTCTCTTGGTGACATTATTTAGTTCCGAAGTAGTACCGGATACCGACATCGGCGTTCAGATCAAAGTTCGTGCTGGGAGCCAGATCCAGAATTGGGGCAACTTCGAAGAACAGGCCTAACGGATCATGGGCGAAAAGATAGTTCACACCTACCGGTACTCGAATCCCTACATTCCCTTCATTACCAACCATAACGCGTCCACCGACGCCGTAATAAATAGGCATTGTTCCTTCGTCCACTTTAATAATATTGTAATTATGCCACAGGTAATCGGCCTGCATTGTCATGGAATTTGTATGTTCAAAAGACCAGGCAAGGCCAAAATCAAAGGCATTGCGTTGACCCTGCCATAATTTTGCTGTAATGCCTGAAGGTTCACCGAACATGACTCCGGCTCCAAAATTGCCTCTCTTCATCTGGGCCTTCAGAGTTAAGGGTAAGATTAAAAGTACCAGTAGCATCAAATATTTTGCATGTGAATTAGTCATTTGTACCTCGAATATTTTGTTTGAGTTTTAATGAAATCCCTTGCAATTCATATAGTTTGCTAAAATAAGAAAACATTTGTGTACCCGTATAACTCTTGTGGCGAATATACAGTTCACGTAAGTAAGTGACGATTATGAGGCCCACGCATAAACATGTTATAGCGCTTCACGTGATGAATCATTATCCTTCATCAGCTGTTATTTGTGTGTAATAAATTAACCGTATGACTTATCAGATCGGATATTAACCCTGTTAGTATGGATACCTCAGCTGAAGCACTCATTATTTTTGTGAAGAACAATGAACCAGGTAAAGTGAAGACACGATTGGCAAAAACCCTGGGGGAAAGTCGCGCCCTGGAGGTTCATCGCGAATTGCAACATCAGACAGAGCAGGCGGTCCGGTTTCTTACTTCAGACAAGATGGTCTATTACTCTGATTATGTTCCCGAAGAAAACCCGTTGTGGCCCCAGGAACGATATCATCACTTTGTGCAGGAAGGAACCGGTCTGGGAGAACGTATGAGCAATGCCTTCGAAGAACTCTTCGATAAAGGATATGAAAAGGTTTGCATCATCGGCTCAGACTGTCCATACATCACTCAGGATATTCTGGAAAATGCATTTAACCGTCTCTTAGAAACCGATGTAGTGATTGGTCCCTCCCGGGATGGCGGCTATTATCTGCTCGGACTTGTTGAGCCCCGTGAGGAACTCTTTGAAGATATCAACTGGGGTGGATCTCAGGTCTTTGATAAGACGATCCAGAAGTTGATCTCACAGGACATGATTTGGTACGAGTTGCCAATCCTTGAAGATGTAGACACCGAAGATGATCTGGATCGTTATCGACTGTATACGCGGCAACAAGAACTGCGAAGTGTCTCTGAATGATCGAAAAAAACTGATACCATACCATTGAACTCAATCTCTGTCATCATCCCGACTTATAATGAAGCGGATGTCATTCATTCGTTGATAAGGTATCTTATCAAAAATGATACAGAAAAATACATGCGGGAGATAATCGTTGTCGATGGCGGGAGCGTTGATGCGACACGCTCTTTAGCACGCTCGGCGGGGGCTGACGTTATACTATCGAATAAGCCAGGGCGTGCCATCCAGATGAATGTCGGGGCAAAACACGCGAGCGGCGATGTCCTTTATTTCCTGCATGCGGATTCTCTTCCACCCCAGGACTATCTGTACCATATTCATTCAGCCTGGCAAAACGGCTTCAAAGCGGGTTGTTTCCGTTTACATTTTGACACGAATCACCGGCTGCTGAGCATATATAGCTGGTTCACACGATTACCCTATCGTCCCTTCCGCTTTGGGGATCAAAGTTTGTATATCGACCGCCGATTGTTCGGGAACATTGGCGGTTTCCGGGGGGATCTTACCGTTATGGAAGACAATGAGATTATTGGTCGTATTACCAGGAATGCCAGATTTTGTGTGATGTCTGGTTATGTAACCACGTCTGCGCGTAAATATCTTGACAATGGTATTCTACGTCTCCAGTTCGTCTTTACATGTGTTTATTTTATGTATCACATGGGCTTCTCCCAAGCAACCATTGTCCGGTTTTACCAAAAATTTGTCAGGAATGGCAAGAAACCTGTTGCCGGAGTGACCGAAGAAATACGAACACCATATTCGCGTGCACTACGTTAGACTCAAACGCAACAACTAATCCTTAATGCTTTATTTTTTTATGAAAAAGCAAGCTTTTACACTTTTTACCGTGCTCTTTTTGTTGGGCAGCACTGCGGTTTTTGCCCAACAGGTTCAGTTAACACCCAGTCAAATTAAGGATGTGGAAAATGCCTCTTTTACTGATCTGCAGGGAAATACGTTCAATCTCTCCGACTATCGGGGGAAGGTAGTGATGATCGACTTCTGGGAGACGTGGTGTGAGCCATGCATCCACAGTATGCCCACCGTAAATCAACTTGCCAAAGCCTATTCCAATAGTTTTGCCGTTATTGCATTGACTCCCGGAATCAGCGACTCCAAACAGGATGTGAAGAATTTTGTCAGCAAGCATAATTACAAATTTCGCTATGCTTACGGAGGAAATCTGGCACAAAAGCTGCAAATCACAGGAATACCCTATAAAGTTTTCATAGATCCCAATGGTAAGTTCATATCCGCAGTAATGAGCAGTGCTGGTCCGTCCCGGGATTTTAAAGAAATCCAGGAGATCATCGAGAACCATAAAGAAGCAAAATAACAGCCTTTACAGCAGAGTATTTCAGTTAAAAAATCATTATCCGGTGAACGGTGGGCTTTACGGGTGGGTTAGTAAGACCGATTCTCTTTGAAGTACAGGTTGAATAGACTTATTTTTAGTTGATTTGGAAGATAATTTTAACACAAGAAAAATTTTATGATCACGGAAAAACTACCTTACAAGGTTAAGGATATTAAACTAGCCGACTGGGGACGCAAAGAGATTACGTTGGCAGAAGCCGAAATGCCGGGCCTGATGTCACTTCGTGAAGAATACGGTGCATCAAAACCGCTAAAAGGTGCACGGATTGCCGGGTGCCTTCACATGACGATTCAGACAGCCGTTCTCATTGAAACACTTGTCGAGCTGGGTGCGGATGTACAATGGTCCTCATGCAACATTTTCTCAACACAAGATCATGCAGCAGCAGCTATTGCCGAAGTCGGTGTTCCCGTTTATGCCTGGAAGGGTGAGACCGAGGAAGAATATGAATGGTGTATCGAGCAAACCCTGTACTTCCCGGATGGAAAGCCCCTGAATATGATTTTGGATGACGGTGGCGACCTGACGGCCATTGTGCATCAAAAACATCCTGAACTTCTGAAAGACATTCATGGAATTTCAGAAGAAACGACCACGGGGGTACATCGTCTCTATCGCATGGCGAAAGAAAAGAAACTCGGCGCGCCTGCAATCAATGTCAATGACTCTGTTACCAAGTCGAAGTTTGACAACCTCTACGGCTGTCGTGAATCACTGGTCGACGGTATTAAACGGGCCACCGACGTCATGCTGGCCGGAAAAGTAGCCGTCGTCGCAGGATATGGCGATGTCGGCAAGGGATGTGCCCAAAGCCTTCGTTCGTATGGTGCACGTGTCATCATAACAGAGATCGACCCTATCTGCGCCCTTCAGGCTGCCATGGAAGGTTTCGAGGTCAAAAAGATGGAAGATGCCTGCAAAGAAGGGAACATCTTTGTCACCGCTACCGGCTGCAGTGATGTAATCCGCGCCGAACACATCGAACAGATGCCGGATCAGACCATTTTATCCAACATCGGGCACTTCGACTCAGAAATACAGGTGGCCTGGCTTAAAAAGAATGCCACGCGTGATGAGATCAAACCGCAGGTCGATAAATACACTCTCAAAGATGGCAGAGAAGTAATCCTGCTGGCCGAAGGTCGTCTCGTAAACCTCGGATGCGCTACCGGCCACCCGTCTTTCGTAATGTCCAACAGCTTTACAAACCAGGTTCTTGCACAAATTGCGTTGTTTACTCGCGATTTTGAACTGAATGTTCATGTACTCCCCAAGGATCTGGATGAAAAAGTAGCCCGGCTCCATCTGAAAAAGATCGGCGTCGAACTCGATACTCTTACAGACGAGCAAGCCGATTACCTCGGGATCAAGCCCGAAGGTCCATATAAGCCGGATCATTATCGCTACTAAGAGTAGCCGGATCACATTTTTAAAGCCCCCCATCATGGTGGGGCTTTTTTTATTCCCAATTGTAAAATTATTATGCTCATTTTTAAGTAAGCGCTTTCATCTATCGCTTAAAAAATGTACTGTATCTCAAACGGGTGTTTTTACGGCTTTGCGTTACAGGCTTATACCATTGTTCGCAACAACTATTTTAACCAGGGTTCAGCACTTTTAAAGATGTCTTATTCCTTGACCATGATACACTTGAGGCGGATCGCGGCGTTGCTTTTTATAGCCATTTTTGCTCCCTGTCTAGTAAAAGCACAAACAAAAGATCATATCCCTAAACAATATGATCAACAATACCGTCCTCAATTTCACTTCACCCCTGCACAAAACTGGACAAATGACCCAAATGGACTGGTCTATTTCAACGGGGAATACCATCTCTTTTTTCAGTACAATCCGTTCGGACACGTTTGGGGACACATGAGCTGGGGCCATGCCGTAAGCAGGGACTTGGTTCACTGGAAACAGCTATCCGTTGCACTTAAAGAAGCAGATGGGGTGATGATTTTCTCCGGCAGTGCAGTCGTGGATTGGAATAATACCAGTGGCTTCGGAAAGAACGGAAAAACACCACTTGTGGCTATTTACACAGGATATCATCCCAAAAGCCATCTCCAGGATGAGCGAATCGCTTATAGCCTGGATAACGGCCGGACCTGGACGAAGTATTCCGGCAACCCGGTACTTAACATCAATTCCGATAATTTCCGGGATCCGAAAGTTTTTTGGTACCAGCCTGATCATCACTGGATCATGATCCTCGCATTATCGGATCAGCATAAGGTTAGCTTCTACAGTTCAAATAACCTGAAAAACTGGACACATCTGAGCGATTTTGGACCCAAAGCAGCTACAGGAGGCGTCTGGGAATGTCCTATGCTGCAACCCATGGAGGTTGACGGAAATCCCCATAACATCAAATGGGTACTGGAGGTAGGTTTGAATCCGGGATCGATTGCCGGGGGTTCCGGGGGTCAATATTTTATCGGCAATTTTGATGGAAAGAAGTTTACCGCGACCCAGCCAACTGGCTCTCCCGGCGATAGTGTTTTGTGGGTCGACTACGGAAAAGATTTTTACGCGGCGACATCATGGTCTGATGTCCCAAAGAGTGATGGGCGGACACTATGGTTGGGCTGGCTCGATAACTGGCAATACGGACAAAAAGCGCCAACGAGTCCATGGCGGGGTGGTATGTCTGTACCGCGAAGTGTTGGGTTGAAGACTTTTCCGGATGGAACCAGGCTCGTACAAAACCCGGTCAAGGAGCTGCAAAAGCTTCGATATGACCATCATCATCTCTCGGACATTACTATTTCCGGAAAGAATGATGAACTCGCGCAACGCGGAATAAGAGGAGATGTCCTGGAAATCGATGCCGTGTTCAATCTGGGTTCCGCATCGGAGTTCGGTTTCCTGATCCGAAAGGGCGAATCGCAACAAACCGTCGCCGGGTATAATGTTGATCATCATCAGATGTATGTGGACCGGACCCACTCGGGTGCAGACTCTTTCAGCAAGGATTTTCCCGGCGTGCAACACGGTCCCCTTCAACCTGATGACAACACCATCAGGTTACACATACTCGTCGATCGTTCAAGCGTAGAAGTGTTTGGTAATGACGGGCAGACTGTTATCACGGACAAGATTTTCCCGAATCTCACTTCCAATGGCTTGCAGCTTTTTTCGAAGGGTGGTGATGTTCACGTGAGGTCCCTGGATATTTGGAAACTGAAATCAATATGGAGTCGAAAACCATGAAAAAAAGGAATTATGTTTACTTGATAACCATCGTTGCGGCTATTGGTGGTTTCCTTTTCGGTTTCGATACCGCCGTAATATCGGGGGCCAATCCGTTTATAAAAACCTATTTTTCACTCAGTGAGATCGGACTTGGCTGGGCGGTCGGCTCTCTGGTTCTTGGCTGTATGGTCGGAGCTGCGATTTCCGGCGAACTGAGTGATCGCTTTGGACGCAAGCGTATGCTCATCGCCACCTCTATCATATTTGCCATATCGGCCGTTGGTTCTGCACTGGCCACGGCTTTCTGGTTTTTTGTCCTTTCCCGCATCATTTGCGGTACGGCTGTCGGTGCCGCCTCCCTTCTTTCCCCAACCTATATTGCTGAGATCTCACCCTCGCATATACGAGGCCGGCTGGTATCGCTGAATCAACTTGCTATCACTATCGGGATACTTGTTGTTTATTTCACCAACTATCTTCTTGTGGGAAGTGGAGAACACAACTGGCGATATATGCTTGGAAGCGAAGTGATCCCGGCCTTCATTTTCTTTTTACTTCTGTTTTTGGTACCCGAGAGTCCCCGATGGCTGGTAAAAAACAATCAACGGGATAAAGCCCTGAAGACACTGACGGATATCGGCGGAGATGATCACGCAATGGACCAACTCAAGGAAATCGATAAAACTCTGAAAGAGAAGGTAAAAGTCAGTCTGGGTGTACTTTTCAGAAAACCTATGGGTAAAATCATGGTTCTTGGTATCCTTCTGGCGGCTTTTCAACAGATCACCGGAATCAACGCCATCATCTATTTTGCACCGACTATCTTTGCAAAAACCGGCATCGCCACTAGTTCAGCCTTCCTTCAATCGGTTATTGTTGGTGTGGTCAATGTAGCATTTACATTCGTTGCCATTGGTCTCATCGACAGGGCGGGAAGAAAACCGCTGATGTTGTTTGGATCAGCGGGAATGGCCATTTCACTTATGGTCCTGGTCGGAGCTTTTGCACTCAACAGACTGCATGGTTTCATCGTTTTGCTTTCTGTACTGGGATACATCGCCTCTTTTGCCGCATCACTGGCGCCGGTCATGTGGGTAGTCACCTCCGAAATATATCCCAATAAATACCGCGGAACAGCCATGTCAGTTTCAACGGCCATCAGCTGGATGTGTACCTACCTGGTTGTGCAAACCTTTCCATGGATGCTGAATCAGATGGGCGGGGCCGTTGCGTTCGGTGTTTTTGCCATTCTCAGTGTAGTCACCTTTATCTTCATTTTGATCTACATTCCGGAAACCAAGGGCAAATCTCTCGAAGAAATAGAAAGGGAACTGGGATTATCTACCGAAGAGGCTCAGAAGATAACGGCATGAACCTTTTCTCGTCGCTTCACTCCATCTACGGACATGGATAGGGTAGAAGAGTTGTTTCAGATCAAAAGCCTGATATATCCGCTCACTTGAGGATATTATCTTTCCTTAAACGCTCATCGAACTATTGTCGCGGTGCCGGGCAATGGACACCGTCGGAAAACTGCCTTAACCATCTGGCAACCATCTTTAATCGTTCACGTTATCCGTTTCCCGGATAGATTATACCAAATTATCATGGAGCTTTTTGAGCGATTCGGGATGCACATATCCCATATGACCGGAATTATAAAATTTGTAATGATAAAACAGAGTATTGCAAAACATTTTTAGTCGAAAAAAAGCACCTCTTTTTACAACCAATCTCCCGCAACGTTCGGTGTGTTGCCCATATAAAGGAGGAAAGTCATATAACAAAAAAAGCCCTCCAAGTCTGGAAGGCTTTTTTTCCGGAACATCTGTAAGCCGAATTCTGTGCCCGATCCCGATGAATCGGGATGGGTGGTAATCATTTATCTTGACCCGGTGTCACCACCGGATTCCAGCGATCTACCCGATAGCGTCATGACAGGCAGCACATACTATCTGCTTGATCTTGCACCCCGTGAGGTTTACCCTGCCCCTGGCGTCACCGTCAGGGCGGTGGGCTCTTACCCCGCCTTTTCACCCTTACCCCAACTAGTCGGGGCGGTTTGTTTTCTGTGGCACTATCTGTTCCCGCATCTTTTGAAACGGAACCTTCCTGTTAGGAAGCACGGTGCCTGTTGGTGTTCGGACTTTCCTCCCCGATGTAATCGGAGCGATTACCCGATGTTCCGGAAAAATAAAACGTTAAAACAGAATCACTTATTTCGTGAACTGCTTTTTGGCTTCATCAAAGAAACTTTTATCAACGACAATACGGCCGCTGTTCTCGTCGATAATGATCTTATTTTTGCGACGAACCTCCATCTGAGTTTGCGGTGGAAGCATCATACCGAAGCTTGAGCCGTGTTCCATAGGAACTACCGCCATGCCGTTGTTGAGCCCTTTGCGCAAGCGTTCATAACTTCTCAGATAGCGCTCATTCAATTTCTTGGTAGCATCGTTCCGTTTTTTAAGCAACTCGTCTTGTTCCTCTTCCGTCTTTTTCTCCACTTCTTCCAGCTCTTTCTTTTTAACTGTCAGAAGGTCACGCGTTTCGTCGAGTCGCTTTCCACTTTCGACAAGAGCACGTTCATTATCCTCTTTTAGGATAACAATTTCTTCGAGGCGAGCCTTAGAATTTTCAACCTTTTGTTTCTGAGCTTCGATCTCTTTCGTCAGTGCGTCATATTCACGATTGTTTCGCACTGTCATTTGCTGTTTGTCGTATTTTTCGACCAGTTCTTCTGATTCCTTGATGTCGAGTTCCAGTTTATTGGTCTCAACATCGAGTTCAGTCTGATTTTTCTTTATGCCTTCTATCCGGGCTTCGAGCCGGCTGATATCGGTTTCGATATCCATTATTTCCTCAGGCAAATCACCGCGCAGTCGATCGATTTCATCGATACGAGAATCTATATATTGTAAATTTGCCAGGTTTTGCAGGATGTCTTTCATAAATCAAGTGTATCGTTAGTTACCGGGTGTTAGGTTGGGTTATTGGGTGCAGATGAACATTCATTGGATTGGTTCGTACCGATGTGGGTATGACCTCCACTTCCGGAAATGCTTCTTGCAATCGCCGTTGCATAACCGGAACAATGGGTATTTCACTTTCGTAGTGACCGACATCGATCAACAGAAATGAGGGATCATCCAGGAAAAAATCATGATATTTAACATCGGCTGTGACAAGGGCCTGAGCTCCTTTCTTCCGGGCTTCAGTAACCATAGAAACACCGGCGCCGCCGCATACCGCTACTTTCTGTACGAGATCCGGATGACCTGTATATCGGAAAGCTTTGAGATTGAGCTTTGAGGCAATGTGATCGAGAAAGTCACCGGGAGCCATACCATTTCCGGGAATAGCTCCGACGACTCCCATACCGATGCTAGGAGTCGGTCGCTCTGTTTTGAGCACCTGGATATCGTCTGCCCCATTTCCCGTAAACCGGGATATCGTTGCCATAACCTCTGAGACTTGCCAATTATCGGCTGTAACTTCAATCAGGGCTTTTTTTCCTGAATCATCACCAGAGAGCACGAGAGGTATGAGACCGAATTTACGTTGTAATTCATTTCTCAACTGGGATGTCTGAATCTTCTCAATTCTTGCCAGAATCTGACGGCGCTTGTAATAATCTTCAGACAAAAATGCAAGCTCTCTCAGACCCAACGTCTCTGCCAGAGCATAGGAAACCCCGCCTTTTGCCGCATCGAGATTGGTATGTGCCGCAATCAGCGCAATATCATTATGAATCGCCAGATATAGCGATTTACCCTGGAGTGTTTCGGAATTGATACTTTTGATCCCCCGAAAAATGATAGGATGATGAGTGAGTATCAGATCACAGCCTTTTTGAACTGCTTCGTCTACTACTTCAGGGGTTAAGTCGAGTGAAAGGAGTATTTTATTGACCGTGTGATCAGGGGACCCAAAAAGAACCCCTACGTTATCGTAATCCAGCTTGGTTGAGGAAGGTGCCCATGCTTCAATGTAGTTATTGATATGACTGACCTTCACCGTCATTCTATGGGTCGCCGACTCCTTTGTTTTATGTTAAAACCAAGTGCCGAAGACTGTCGCACCAATCGAATTTGCATGTAAATCAGGTCTGTTCGCGTACTCACAGGTCTTATTTTAATTCGAACTTCTAAGGTAAGCTTTATTCCTGTTAATTTAAAGCCCCTGTCTAATAAATTCTGTTTGGATAAACGATCCACCAAATTGACATCTGATATCTCTTCTAATGGACCAACTAATTACAAGCCTAATTTCTTGTCCGGCCAAACCGTCACGGATTCTGGCGGACTCTTTGTATCTTTAAAACGTTTGACAACGAGAACCTAACAGACCGATACAATGGTCAAAGAAAACCTGCAAAAAATCCGTTCAATAATAGATGATACTTGTATAAAAGCGGGCCGGGATCCCTCCGGGGTCTTGTTGGTTGCGGTATCGAAAACCAAGCCTGTTGAGGCCATCAAAGAAGCGTTGGAAGCCGGACAGATCCATTTCGGTGAAAATCGCGTTCAGGAACTGGTTGAAAAAATGGGGCAACTCAACAATTCCATAATGTGGCATATGATCGGCACCCTCCAGACCAACAAGATCAAATATATGGTTGACCGGGTAGATTGGATTGAATCCGTTCATAAGACAAAGGCTCTCAAGGAAATCGAAAAAAGAGCCGGCAGTGTAAAAAGGGTAATTCAGACCCTGATACAGGTAAATATCAGTGGAGAGAACCAGAAAAGCGGCTGTGAACCCGGGGAGTTGAGAGCCATGCTGAAGTATGCGCAAGGCCTGAAATGGGTCAGGGTCAGGGGATTGATGGGAATAGCCGAGCTCACTGATGATCCGGAAGATGTCCGTCCGCAATTCCGGTTACTCAGAACGCTGCGGGACCAACACAGGGATCTGGAGAATGAAAGCGTGACGCTCGACCACCTGTCAATGGGCATGACTCATGATTTCCACGTTGCTATTGAAGAAGGTTCTACCATGGTGCGTATCGGCACGGCTATCTTCGGTAAACGTGACTATGCGTAAAGAAAAATAATTTTATTAAGTTATAACATATTTTTTCCGTCTACGTATGGTATATTGTTTAAAGTTGGATTCATTAATTTAGATGGCGTAACTATGTTCGGCGCATTATTTAATCCGGCAGTCATCTGGGTTCTTATTCCCATTGCTGCCATTGTCACAGGATTTCTGATCAAGTGGAAAAAGCTGGATCTGGAGAACGACAGGCACGATATATCAAATGAACAATTCCGTGTGCTTCAATCTGAAATAGCCGCCTTGAGGCAACGTGTGGAGTCCCTGGAAGGTCGATCGGATTCAGAAACAACCGTTAACTCCGGGCCACGTGTCGACATTTCGCAACAGAGACATGACACTGAGTCTGAACCACACTTGAAAAACATGCTACGTTCATCGTAGCAGAATCAAGGTTTATCTCAGGTGATATTTTCCCTGAATCGGTGTAAAACATAATTCCAAACCAATGCCAGTTGATCTTATCCCCATATTTGGAATCGTATTTGGAACGACTCTAATCGCCTTTATCACGGCTAAGTTTTTTGGTGTATGGAAATACTGGATCGACAGAAAACACGGAGGCGGGACCAGCCTGTCAGCAAGAGAACGGCAGCAACTGGAAGAGCTGGAAGCATTCAGGCAGCGGGCTGAGAAACGTCTTCAGGTGTTGGAATCGATCATCGTTGAAAAAGATGAACTGAACGATAAGCCTCTGCTCGATGATCATGATGTTGAAGAAAGACACTCTCTAGAAGATCAACCCCGTCTTAAAAACATGTTACGCTCATAGTAACACGGCCAGATCATACCACAGGATATCCCGGTTTTCCACAACGTTATTGCACCTCTCACAGGTCTTAGTTTTTTTGTATCATAACTTGAATTACAGGTAAATGGCTTCTAATTTGCCATTGCTTGGGCACGTCTGCACTGAACATCGATAGATTTCTGTTTATTATGAAATTAACTGCTCTCGAAATAAAACAACAAAAATTTGAACGTGCGATCAGAGGATATGATACGGCTGAAGTGCACGCTTTTCTCAGTGTCGTTTCCAGCGAATGGGAACATATGGTGGGCCGCAATCGTGAGTTGGAGGGACAGATTCAGGAGTTACGGGATAAGCTTGACCATTACCGAAAAGTTGAAGAGGCTTTACACGAAACCTTACAAACCGCAAAGGAGTCAGCTGAACAACGTATCAACGGAGCCAAGGCTGAAGCTCGTAACCGAATCCAAAAAGCTGAGCTGGAAGCCAATACCATCGTGAATGAGGCGCAACAGCAGAGGCAGACAATTCGTCAGTCAATTCTACGTCTGCTTGACCGGCGTGATGAGATCATCCGCGGTGTACGTTCCTATCTCGATCTTGCCCACGAATCGCTGGAAGCATTCGAAAGCGATAATGCGCATGTTTTCGATCTTCCAAAGGAAGAGGCCGAAGGTCAACCTGAAAACAAATCACGCAAAAAAGCTATTCAAAAAAACGATCCGACCGAAGATACTGCTGAAAAACATCAGACGGTGACTCCCGGAGTCGACGACCTCGACGACATTATTGATGATATTGAGTAACTTTTCTTTTAAAACGAATGAACTTTGATACCGTAGCCGCTTTCCGGCAAAAACGACAGGAAGCTCTTTCCTATATACAAAAACATACAAATTTACGCCCCGACAACGTGATCATACTTGGCACCGGTCTCGGTCGGCTTGCGGATCAGATTGATGTTCAGGACAAGATATCCTATTCAGACATCCCTCATTTTCCGACATCCACCGTGGAAAGTCATGCCGGGAGACTCCTTTTCGGCACCTTGCAGGGTAAAAAGGTAGTAGCCATGCAAGGCCGTTTCCACTACTACGAGGGGTATTCGATGCAGCAGATCGTTTTCCCTCTGCGTGTTCTTCAGGCCAATAGCGCTAAGACGCTTTTTGTATCAAATGCTGCAGGGGGCATGAACCCTCACTACCGCCGGGGAGATATCATGTGCATCATTGATCACATTAACCTTCTGGGCGACAATCCATTGATCGGTCCTAATGACGATCAACTGGGTGTACGTTTCCCTGATATGAGTGAACCTTATACTCCAGCGTTGATCGCTACGGCCGAACAGGTAGCCCTGGATGAAAAAATCAAATTGCACCAGGGAGTGTACGCCGCCGTATCCGGACCGAACCTGGAAACGCGTGCTGAATACCGGTATTTGCGGATGATCGGTGGTGATGTCGTTGGAATGAGCACGGTACCCGAAGTCATCGCTGCTGCTCATATGGGAATGAAAATCCTGGGTATTTCCGTTATAACCGATGAATGTTTCCCAGAATCACTGGAAAAAGTCCGGATGGAGGATATCCTTGCGGCAGCTGATGTTGCAGAACCAAAAATGACCCGTATCATAAGCGGTGTTCTCGCACGTTTATGATGTGAAAAAAACAGATTTATTAAAAGAAGGTTTGCACAAAAATCGAACTTTGATCATCTTAGGTTAAGAAACGCGATAACACTGCATACCTTTCCAAAACGCACAATCCCGATACTATGAGTTGGGACTCTTTTGACGACGAACTTTGGGACGAATACCAGTGGGAAAGCCACATCAATGAGATCGAGCAAAAAAGCGATCGTCTCAAAGAAATCATTAATGCTACGCTTGGTGAAAACGGACCAGGGTGGACTCGGTTTATGAAGGAATTCAGCTCCGAGCAGGAAGCTCTGGATGCATATATCGAGGAGGAGCTTCTCTTTGAAGAGGCTTATTATCCCGATGACGACGAATTCGATTCCGAGGACGATGAGGAATGGGATGATTTGTTCTTCAACAGTGATGAAGACCCTTTTCTGGAAGATGACGACGAGGAGGAGGGTGACAGCGATGTGTTTAATGAAGAAGAGAGTGACGATGCTGAAGATTTTCTGGACGGCGAAGAGTGGAAAGCCGAAAGTGATGATTATATAATGAGTGATTACGGTTCATTAGAGAACCTGAAGATCTATTCTGAATCACGCGAAATCGGCATTGGGTTGCTCCATATCAGCCGGAACCATAGTGAAATTCTCAAAAACAGGTACTACCTGGAATTTGTCTCGGGCACGCTCGATATATGTATCAAACTTGCGGCAGGTTATGGCTTCGGTTTTGAACGGGATGTCCTCGGGGCTAATATTGCCTATGCCAAGAAAGCTCTGACAAGTGCAAATCGTGCCCTGGCTATGTTGCAGCACCTGAAGAAGAAAGCCAGCGTCTTCACAAAGGAAGAATACCTCAAACTGCACGAACGCATTTTTGAACTCCGCAATGATATTGGTATTTACGTGCAGGAACTCCGGGATCAGTTTCGCTCGTCTATCTGACTTTAGAAAAGATTCTGTTTTGGTAACTCAAAACCTGACGTCTATTCCCATATTTTTACTTCTTTGTGTCCTTTTGAGTTGGCTGTCGCCCGAAACATACCCTGCGTGTTGAATTCCATAACAACCGAACCATCATGGCTTACGCCGATCACGCCCCCATCGCCCGGTTGTAACTTATGATGAATCTCTTCACTGGCGGCTTGCTGCAGGGTCATTC
>DATFNI010000147.1:0-5847 GCA_035266485.1 Balneolales bacterium | reverse complement strand
GATATCAGCGCATATTGGGTTAACAGAATATTCATTGCCCAGCCATCCATTACCCTGGATAGTGTGATTGTTTCAACTGATTCCAGCTTTACAAATTTTAATGTGTTAAACAATAACGGACTTAACAGCATTGATTGCGGTGACCTTACAGGAAATGGCAAAGATGAACTTATTTTAGGGGATGAAAATCAGGCCGACGTTTTTAAGGTTGTCCCCAATGGACGCTATTTCATACCAGTTTTTAAATCCAATTCAACGAGTCCCGGTTCAGATTCATCTGTTCCTTACAGCAGTTCAGTTTCCACCAGTTTTATTAAAGCCGGCGACCTGAATCTGGATGGTAAGGATGACATCGTACTGATGAACAACCGCTACATTACCAACGGTGGAAGCGCCCAACAGTCACTAAATGTTACCGTGTTTGCGGTTACCGATACCTCAAATTATACCCTGACTGTTTTGGCAACCAAGACCAATTTCAAACCGGAGCAGACAGGCACTACCACCGATTTTCGACGTCACTACTCACTCGCGCTGGGTACTATTACAGGTTTCTCACTTGGGCAGCCCAAGCATTTTGTGGTGAATTCGGTAAAACAACCACTGGTCGTTCTAAATGCTCCTCCTGTTCATTTCGATGTATTTAACAATAAAAATTACGACATTAACGGCTGTTACACTGACATTAAGAATTGTGATTTTGAGGCTACTTATAGTAATTCAGCTGATAGCCAAAATGTGATGACGACCCATCTTACGTCATCATGGGGTGTCGGAGCTTCCCTCTCAGGTTCTGTCAGCGGCCTTGGAGCAGAAGTTACCGCCACAATGGATAAAAACTATGGTGAAAACTTTAGCAAAATTCAAAATTCATCCTATTCAGTTACAGTAACCGTCAATACAGAGGCCAGGATCGAAGATGAAATTTGCGCACTGACCTCCAATTATGATCTCTGGGAATATCCCGTCATAGAGGATGGCGAGGTAAAAGGACATCTATTGGTGACCGTACCACATGTCCCCCAGGTTGCGTGGTTTTCTACCGAATTTTGGTCCTCCTATTCGTATATACCGGATCATGTTCCCGGAAATGTGCTTTCTTATCGCACCTATTCCGACTCCCTGGGAAATAATCCATACTTGTTACAAATGGTCAGAGGGAAGCTCTCGGCTAATTACACTCTCGACGGGACCTCTGCGTATGGCTGGGCATTGGATTTATCACATATGGACAACGTCCAGCAAGATACAACTCAGAAATACGATTTAAACGTGTCCGGCGACGTCACAGTCGGAAAAGAATTCGGTGGATTTGGAGCCTCCGTAAAGGCCGGGGTAAGTGGGGATTACAGCCAATCGCATCTCACTTCACACATTTCAAATTTAACCAAAACGATTAGTCTGTCTGTGCATTTGGGCTCTATTAACACCTCTTTGGGTGAGGTGAGTTATAAAGTGTCTGATTATGCCTACTGGGCCAAAAATGGTGCACTGGTTCTAGATTATGCCGTTCAACCGGTCACTAATGGACCCGGTGGTACGGATACATGGTGGCAAAAATTTTATGGACATGCTCCCGACCCGGCGCTTGCCCTGCCCTTCCTGTACTGGCCGGAAGAACCGATATTCACGGCCCAGGATCCCAACAAGATCACACAGACCCAGAG
Organism: Balneolales bacterium; assembly: GCA_035266485.1. GTDB lineage: Bacteria > Bacteroidota > Rhodothermia > Balneolales > DATFMH01 > DATFNI01. Next base: position 4,180 of record DATFNI010000147.1, on the reverse strand, counting down.
CATTTATTCAGATCCCGAGAATCCCAAAGCCGGCGATCAGGTAACGACTACCGTCCGGATTCATAACTACAGCTTGATTCCGACTGCCGGTCCCGTGCAGGTGAGCTTCTACGTTGGTGATCCGGATTCGGGGGGTACGGTCATCAGGAGCATTTCAGGTGATAGTGTGTTTAGCACCGACAGCTACATTCCATCACGCGGATCAAAGACCGTTTCCTTTACATGGACGGCGCCGCAGATGATCAACAGCAAGTTCATTTACGACGGCGACTATACGCACATCTATGCCGAGGTTGATCCCGAAAACAAGATCAGCGAGATCCATGAGAATAACAACAAGGGATGGAGCATCCTGCAAGTGACAGGTGTATCAACACCTATTGAGAAAAACCCGGCAGACGGATTGCCCGCCACTGTTAAACTGTACCCGGCCTATCCCAACCCGTTTAACCCGACGACTACCATTCGCTATGAACTTCCTGCTGTCGGGAACGTGAGGCTAGCGGTATACGACGTCCTTGGTCGGCGGGTGGCCCAACTGGTGAACAGCCGCCAGGCAGCCGGCAACCACGAGGTTCGTTTCAACGCCACACAGATGGCCAGCGGGTTGTATTTTTACCGGTTGCAGGTGAATAACATGGTCAGGATCGGCAAGATGATGCTGATTAAATAAGATTTAAGGCTAAGGCTAAGCTTGAAATCCCTCGTCAATATTTGTTGATGAGGGATTTTTTTTAAAACAAAGATATTGTATTAAGGCTCCTGATGACAGACCTTAACAACTGGGATATCCTGCCTTATTTTTAGCAGCCTTTTGTTTTGTTATATTTGCCTCCAGGGTTTTCTATATAAAAGACAGGTATCTATGGACTATCCATTGGTTTTAATACTATTGGCTGGCTTTTTGCTTTCCGGACATGTGTCGGAATCGAGCAACTTTGCAACATTCAAAACCACATCCCGGGATAGTTTATCGTCTAAAGCCCTTCTTGATCTGTCAGACGAATATACCTTCAGCAACCCGGAAAAGGCGAAAGGATATGCTCAAAAAGCGCTCATAATAGCAAAAAAGGAAGACGACAAAAGCGCAGAGATCAGGAGCTCTTACCGGTTAGGGGAGATCAATATCAGGTTAGGTGACCTTGAAGAGGCAAAACCTTATTTGAATGATGGTTTAAAAATATCACGCACCATTAATAAACGTACTTTCATTGCCCGGGGCCTTTTTGATCTGAGCAAGTATTATGAAGGAGAATTCGATTTTACCAACGCACTGGATTATCTGAATCAATCATCTTCCATATATAAGCAGTTGGGCATGAATATGAATATGGCCGATTGTTACACATCGTACGGGAGAATCTACGGAGAACTCGGAAGCTATGATAAGGCATTGGACTACTATTTTAAGTCCCTGAAGATCAATGAAAAATCAGGTAACAAGCGAGGGATATCTGTTGTCAAAAAAAACATCGGCATGGTATACCTGGATAACCTCCAATATAACGATGCTCTTACGTTTTTCTCTCAGGCGCTGCAGATAAATCAGTCCGAGAATGATCAGGAAGGTATTGTTATAACTACTATGGATATCGGGGTAGTCCATCAAAAGACAGGTAATTATGAAGTTGCGCTGGACAAATATAGAAAAGCTCTGATCCTGGCAAAACAAATCAGCGACAAGATAGATATAGCGCTTCTGCTTGGAAATATTGGCTCAACGCTGGAGCAGCAGGGAAAATATGAGGAGGGATTACCCTATCTATTTTCTTCACTGGCCGCAAGGACCCGGATCCATTATTATACGGACCATGTGCTCAATGATATTTCCGATACTTACATGGCGCTTCATAATTTTTCAGAAGCAAAAAAATATGCCGAAATGGCGGTGGATTCATCAAAGAAAACAAAGGACCTGGATCAATTGCGTTATGCTTATCTCGTTCTTGCCAGAGCAAATGAAAAGATGGGTGATTTCAAGGATGCTTACGAAGCACTGACGCAATCTGACATTGCCAAAGACAGTCTGACTGGTATTCAAAAAAACCGGCAAATGCAAAAACTGCAGGTGATCTATAATACCGAACAAAAGGAGCAAACAATTAAACTGTTGACCCTTCAACAAGAAAGGGCTTCATTCAGACGAAATACATATCTGATTTCGGCAATGCTTGTCATTGCATTCCTGGTTTTATTGTACAACAGGCAGCGGCTCAAAAGCAGGAAAAACTCGGAATTGTTGCAAAAAGAACACGAAGTTGCTGCTATGAAATCCAATTTCTTTGACAACATATCTCATGAGTTCAGAACGCCGTTAACTCTCATTTTGGGACCTCTGCAATTATTGCAGGCAGATACTGAGAATCCTAAAGTGAAAAAGCAGCTTGGTATTATGGACAGGAATGTTAAGAGGCTGCTCTCATTAATAAACCAGTTGCTCGATCTATCCAAACTCGATTGGGGAAAAATCACGCTGACACGGTCGTGGTTTGACATCGTTCAGGTAGTAAAAGGGGTCACCATGACCTTTCAGTCGCTCGCCGAGATGAAGAAAATTGAATTATTACTTGAATCGGAATCCGATTATCTGGACGTTTACTGCGATCAGGAAAAAGTAGAAACGATACTGACAAACCTGTTGACCAACGCCTTTCATTTTACTCCCGATCAAGGTCGGATAAAAGTCACGCTGCATATATCAGCTGGCAACCCAAATGATAACACTTATATACTAACCGTCATCGATAATGGCACGGGTATACAGAAGAAGGACATTTCAATGGTCTTTGACCGGTTCCATCAAAGTGTAAACTCCCGGGACGGACATTATGACGGGACTGGTATTGGCCTGGCCTTGACCAAAGAATTGGTTGAATTGCACAAAGGATCTATCAGTGTTTTTAGTAAAGAAGGGGAAGGAACAGAATTTACTGTGACCCTCCCTGTTGGTGATCGATATATGTCCGATCCGACAGGGCCCGATGTACCTCAACCGGAAATCGTCGAATTAACAACGCCAATTTCTCAAACGGATCATAGGGACGAAGAGTTGACCACGTCTCTCTCGCATCCGGGAGATGCTCCCCTCGTGTTGCTGATCGAGGATAATGAGGATGTGATGATTTATCTGAAAGATATCCTCGGAGAGACCTATCGGTTATTGGAAGAGAGGGATGGTGAGACCGGTGTTATCACTGCCATTGAAACCATTCCGGACCTGGTCATCAGTGATGTGATGATGCCCAAAAAGAACGGCTACGAGGTTTGTGATACCTTGAAACGGGATGAAAGAACAAGTCACATTCCCATCATTCTATTGACTGCCAGAGCTTCACTTGACGATAAAATGCACGGCCTAAATACCAGGGCTGATGAATACCTTACGAAACCTTTTGTACCCAGAGAGCTGCTGATACGTATTCAGAATCTTATTGAATCACGCAGGCAACTGATGGAAAAATACAAACGCAAGTTTATTATTAAGCCGGATGAAATTTCGGTTAACTCCATTGATGAAGCATTCCTGTTGCGTGTGGGGAAAGTTGTGGAACAACATCTCGATGATGAGCAATTCAGCGTAGAACAACTGTGCCGGGAAGTGGGCATGAGCCGTTCCCACATCCATCGGAAACTAGTTGCATTGACCGACCAGTCGGCCACCGAATTCATCCGGTCATTTCGCTTGCACAGGGCAAAGGAGATGATCGGTCAAAAGGCAGGCTCCATTTCCGAGATCTCATATGCCGTTGGATTCGGCAGCCCGTCTTATTTCAGTAAATGTTTCCGGCTTGAGTTTGGTATAACACCGAGTGAAGTCAAAGACCAGCCTCACAATAATCAATAAAACTTTCCAAAAGTTTAGAACTTTTGGAAAGTTGATCGTTAACGGGTGCGGACGGGATTCTACGATCTCTGATAAATCAAAGAACATCAGAATGTCATTCCAGTGGGACAATGACAGGTCTTTTGAATCGCCTCATGTTTCCCGGGAACTCTGTTTTGTCCTCCTTATACAACAAATCTTACAGGCTTTGCTACATGAGTGATAGCAGATATAGATGATTCTCACAAAGTTGGATAAGTAGTTAGAACCAGGTGTGTCAACTATACAATGTTACGACCAGGGAAAACACTCAATACAAAAATCAGCTATGTACGCGAGTCGTCAGTCGGTTAAATA
>DATFNI010000146.1:0-3251 GCA_035266485.1 Balneolales bacterium | reverse complement strand
GCTCTCAGTACATCCCCTTGCCCTAATAGATGTGTAATCAAAGTAGCGTAGAGAGATAAATTGTTATGGACCTGATTAATCAAAAATAATATTTGCTGAATCGCCCGGGATATGTCGCCGGTATCACGATACATTTCCGACAAGGTCACTCTGATTTCCAATTCCAGTGGATTTTCACGAATAACTTTTTCAAGCATCGTTTGCGCCTGTCTCTTGTATCCGTCCCTCCACAGGTGAATTGCCCGGTAGTTAATGAGGCGAACATCTTTTGGAAATATTTTTAAAGCCTGATTCAGGGTCTCTTTTGCCTGTTTGAAGTCCTTAACTTCCATCAGACGGCGTATTTTGCAAATCCAGAGCTCCTGGTCCTGCGGATCCATCTTCAGGGCTTCTTCCAGTTTCCCAAAGCCGGTTTTTTGTTGATTCCGGGATAACAATTCTTCAATCTTTCGTAATCTGGCTATTTTCTCAGATACAGGTCCGTTATTCCGCAAATAATCGTTTTCGTAATAGGGCAGGAGACCGGCAAATTCTTTTCGGCGATCAGCATTACTTATGCCATAGCGAGCATCTCCTGCATCGCTTCCATCATACCGAAGTGTCAGAAACTCGGGTATCCTGCGAAATACCGATTCATCACTCACGCGAAGCCAAAATTCCAGGTCGGCAGTATGTAAAAGTCCTTCATCTAAAAAACTGTACTTATCATGCAGGGACTTTCGCCATACAGGCCTGATTTCCGTAAACCCACGTCTTAGAAGTGTCGGACGATCATAGTCCGGGAAACGAATAGCATTACGAGCACTATGTGCCCTGAATGTTTCATCAGCCTGGGTTGTTGAAAGCACATCACTGTAGACCAAATCCGCATCTTTGTCTCGTTCAAAAACTGCAAGAATACGTTCGAAAGCATCCGAACGATATCGATCGGCAGGGTGAATAACTGACACAAATGGTGTATGAGAGTTTTTCAGACCTTCATTCCAATATCCAAATACGGATTCCGTCTGTGTTTTTAAGATTTCCAAAGAGATGTTATAGATACACTTCTTCAGAGGATCGTCGGGCAGCGTCTCTGGCTTTACAAGTATTACCTTAATCCTGCCGGCAATAGTCTGTTGGTCCAAATCAGTCAAGCAACCTCTTACAAATTGTATATTGCTCGCGTTGACGGGTACGACCAGGCTCAATAGTAGGTTCTTAGCATATTCCATTTAAATAAGTTTATGCCTGTACATATTGACTTTGGACATTTTTAGCCCATTTCGGGAATCTGTTTTCCAAATATTCTGTCAGAGTAACGGCTTGTTCCTTTTCCCCTTTTGCCTGGGCTATCTGTATCGCCTCGTGTAGTGCTTCCGGACTCTCCTCTATTTTCAATGAGCACTCAACAGCTTCGATGGCATCATCAAACCGTGAGACCATTCGTAAGCTGATTGCACGCAGCACCCAGATATAAGAGTCATTGGAGTAGCTCCGGCATGCCTTGAGGGTTTCTTTTTCAAGATCATTCCATTTTTGTTTTTGAACACCCTGCATGAAATATTGAATAAAAGCCTCTTTGCCATCCCTGTGTATTTCAGATACAGTCTTCAGACGCCGGACAGGCCTTTTGGATATTTCCAGTATTCTATCGGCTACCTTATTACCTACTTGATCCCAGGTGAAAGAACTTAGAATTGTTTCGCGTGCTCTTTCCACCTTCCTTTTTGCTTCTTCAGGATTTTTCCAAACCTCTCTCATGCACCTGGAAAGCGAGCCGGAATCCGGTTCCGCCCACCAGGGATAATCGACCGTTGGAATGTTGCCGATTGTTTTCTCTGTCAGTTTCACTTCTTTCGCATCGACCAGCCAGGCATTGTCCTGGTTGCAGAAATCCAAAGCCGCCCCATGATCGGTCACGACAACCGGCAATCCTGCCGACATCGCCTCAGCAATCGGCAGCCCGAATCCTTCTCCACGATATGGATGAACCAGGCAGTCGCATGCTGTGTATAGCCCGGCCATCTCATCATTTGTCAGCTCGCGATCTATGTATTCGATCCCGGGTGCATCCTGATGAGCCTGCAATTGAGCTATGGATTCAGCAGCCGTTTGTCCCTGGTAAAATGACTTGCCACCCATGTCCTTGATAACCAGGCAGACATCATCAGAAGCTTTGAAATTTCGGATATACGCATCCAGCAAAACATCGATGCCCTTTCGGCCAATTGTGCCCCCGACAAACAAAAACTTAAACGATTTCTTCGTTTTAAGCGGATAGGGCTTGGCCGAAGGATGGAAGGTTTCAACATCCACACCGTTGGGCACTACCTGAACCACATTCTCCGGCACGCCGCTGCGTACATAACATTCCTTCACATAACTGCTGGGTACCCAGACCTCATCCAACTGGGTGGACATCGGCCGGATCCATTTTTCCGGTAAACTGCCAAACTCCCACGGTTGAATCATTACCCAATGTCCGCTTGCCGGCGGGGTAAAGTTAGGCGGCCAATGGTGGCGCACATGAACTTTATTGTTAGTAAGAACAGAGGCACCGTATCTCCGGTATAGCTCATAATCTTCCGTTCCCTTATCAGGAATGAACGTGTCCTTTTCGAAAGGAATCAAAGACAGGTTAAAACCTTTCTTCAGAAGTTCCTTTCCGATCGACCGGTTTACATGGGCCAGCGAATGGGTTACGAACTGAGAGCCTTCCCAGACGACAGAGGGTTTTTCATCATGTAATGCGTTTGATTCACTAACGTTATTGCCTGAACCCAATACCTCATCGTAATGTTGCAGAAGGTCTTTTATATAATCACCAAAAGTTCGATTTCTGACTATCTGCCTCTGCATTTTACCCAATAACGCTGGGTCGGATACAAAAGCGCCGATCCGCTGGATAAGCTCTTTGACATCGTTGTATGGAAACAGGAAGCCGGTCTTACCGTCGTCGATGAAGTCGGGTATTCCACCCATTTTAGCGCCAATGACCGGAAGCCTGGCGGCCAAAGCCTCGGCAACAACGAGCGGCGCACAATCTTCCCATATTGATGGAATCACAATTACATCGATCTTACCGAGCAAAGCCGGGAGATCTGCTGGTTTGTACGCACCAGTAAATGTAACACGCCCGGTTTTGTCCAGCGACTTCAACCATTCGATAACGGGTTCGGGTCCACCGCCAAATACATATCCATCAACCTGGTTTTTAGAAAATGCCTGCAGGGCACGGACCAGCAAATGAACACCTTTCTGCGGCAAAA
>DATFNI010000145.1:0-4627 GCA_035266485.1 Balneolales bacterium | reverse complement strand
GAGTTTGATGCTGTTTTTCCGCAAAAACCACATGTTATAATGGTGGTTGGCGTAAACGGTGTGGGTAAGACGACAACGATCGGTAAACTGGCACATCTGTATAACCTGGCCGGTCGCAAGGTGATACTTGGAGCTGCCGATACGTTCAGAGCGGCCGCGGTAAATCAGTTAAGGATTTGGAGTGAACGAGCCCAGGTTCCGATTATCCAGCAAGGGCAGGGAGCCGATCCCGCAGCTGTTGCCTACGACACGGTTGCTGCTGCAAAATCAAGGGATGCAGAAGTGGTTCTCGTCGACACGGCTGGCCGCTTGCATAACAAATCGGCACTCATGAACGAACTTGCCAAGATCAAGAGGGTGATGGGTAAGGTCGTGGAGGAAGCACCGCAAGAGGTGTTACTGGTGCTTGATGCTTCTACCGGGCAGAATGCCATGCAGCAGGCTAAGGCGTTTACAGAGGTTGTACAAATTACGGGTCTGGTATTGACAAAACTGGATGGCACAGCGAAAGGCGGCATTGTCCTGGGGATTTCATCCGAACTGGATGTCCCGGTGAAGTATATCGGTGTTGGCGAAAAAATCGACGACCTACAAATTTTTGACCGTGTTTCGTATGTAAATGCCCTGTTTGGTGAATAATGGCCGGCTCTCAACCAGATAAGTTCCACAATGATTTGAATTTAATAACGGTTTCTGTTCAGGATTGATTGTTTCAAGATTAATTAGCAACATGCATCATGTTTAAATGTATAAGTCGTGATGCATAAGCACGTGGGGGGTGTGCACCCGCTGAAGTGCTTCAAATACTTTGTAACAGTCGTGGTCATGAACCTATTCACCGTCGGGGAAAACCGTTGTATTAAATGTAGACAGTCCCGGGTACTCTTCCTGGTTCTTGTTTTTGGGGTTTTGAGTGGCCTTTTTTATCCATCCTCCGAATCCTTAGGGCAAACCGTATATCCCCAATATGTTATGTACACGCATTCATCTTCCCGGATGGCGGATAGCTTGTATGCAGAAGGAATGCGACTGTATAACACCCGCAATTATGATAGCAGCGCTACTTTTCTTAATCGTGCTTTCAAAATGTACGATTCGATGGGCGACGGGAGTAACCGGTTGCAATCTCTTGCTCAGCTAACCGCGACTTATGCGATCACCCAGAAGGTAAAAATGGCCAGGGGCTATATACAGCTGCTTTTAAAAGCGATGGATGATACAGCCGGTACAGATAGAAGAAAGGTTGTTTACTTTACCTATCAACTTGCCAACATATATGAAATCATCGGGGACTATCACAATGGGATGCGGTTTATTCAAAAAGCTGAACAGCTGTATGAAGATTCGGCCCTGAATGATAAGTGGCTTCATGGCAGGATATATTATGTAATGGGTTCTCTTGAAAATGATTTCTCATTTAATGATCGCGCCATAAAATGTGTCAAGAAGAGTCTGACATTATCAGAGAACGAATCACAGCAAGATCTGAAGATACTCAAAGTTGATTCTTACAATTCGTTGGGAATTTTTAGCTATCGCGAGGGTAAATATGAGGCTGCATTTGATTACCTGAAGAAGGAAATCGATATGATCCAGAATCATCCGGAATGGAAAAATGTTAGTGACAAGCTTCTTGGAGGGTATATAAACATAGGGAATACGCTTCTTTCTACAGGGGATTATCACACTGCCTTGTCCTACTATCAAAAGGCGTTGCGTATGGTAAATGGTGGCGCCGGGGAAGCTGCGACTGATGAAGCGTTAATTTTAAATAATATCGGTGCAACATATTGGCAAATGGGGAACATGCAAAATGCCTTGCAATATTTTTTAAAAACGGTACCATATAAAATAAAGGATCTGGGACCGGATCATCCTGATGTGGCCATCGCCTATGTGAATATTGGGTCAACCTATCAGTCGCTCAAAAAAGACGAAAAAGCAATAGAGTATCTGAATAAGGCATTGGCCATTCGTGAAAAAGTATTTGGGCCGAATAATCCAAAGACTTTGGATGTATATAACTATCTGGCTTTAGTTTATAAAGATCAAAAAAAATACGATACGGCCCTGCGATATCTTAAAAAGGATTTATCGGTTTACCGGACAGTGTTGGGATTACACCATCCGGAGACGGCCAGCGCGTTTGCTGGCATAGCTGATATTTACAGGGCTATGGGCGACTATCCGAAAGCACTCGCCAATTACCAGATGGCACTCCAGGCTTTAGCTCCTAATTTTCATAGTTCGGATATTGCCGACAATCCTGCACTTGATCATATTCTTTCAGAAGTTGAGTTTCAAAGTATTCTTGAGAGGAAAGCGGGCACGTTACTTGAAGCATCTAAAAAAAACGGACAATTAGCCCGCCGGTATATTCCAATTGCCATTCATACATACAACACAACGATCAGGTTTATTGAAAGACTCAGGGATAGTTATCAGGAAGAAAGATCAAAGTACTTGCTCAACAAAGACACATATACAACCTATTCCGGTGCCATTGAGGCATGTATGCTTGGATATAAATTATTCAAAAATGACAAATACCGGGAAGCGGCTTTTGATTTTTCTGAACATAGCAAGGCAGGCATTCTCATGCAATCTATTGAAGATGCCAATGCACAAAAGTATTCAGGTATACCGGATAGCCTCCTGAAAAGAGAAAAGAAACTGCGTAGTGCTATCATGCAATACACGCGCGACATCGATCAGAAAACCAGCAATGAAAAGCATATTGACTCTTTGGAAATTGGAAGCTTACAGGATAAGCTATTTGCAACACGTCAGCATTTTAATGCTTTCATTGCCGCTCTTGAAAAAAAATACCCGTCCTACTATGAATTAAAGTATCGCACACCCCATCTGTCCATTTCGGATATCAGAAAAAAATTGAATGTCAATCAGGTTTATCTTGATTATTTTGTGGGTGATTCAACAATCTATACTTTTGAAATTACCAGGGATAATTACACGATTGTATCCAGTCCGATTGATTCTGCTTCATTTTCGAAAGAATTAAAAGACTTTCGAAAAGCTATTGTTGATGCCGACTGGCAATCGTATACCAGTATAGGCTATCAACTATATCAGAAACTCCTCGGACAGGTTAAGAACCATATAACAGGGAAAGAACTTTTGATTGTGCCAGATGCGCAATTGAGTCTCGTGCCCTTCGACGCATTACTAACTGAGAAACCGAAACATATCCGTTCCGGCGATTATGCGCGTTTGTCCTATCTGATAAAGAAACATGCTGTGTTGTACGGATACTCGTCATATTTGATTTTCAGGAAAAAATCAAAAGGAATGGTTCAGTCTTCGGGTTTTCTGGGAATGGCGCCGGTATTCGATCAACCAGCAGGCACGTTCTCTGCGTATAAGAAACTGACGAAAACAAACACAATTCCACCGTTAATGTCCAGCTTGGGCGAAGTTAAGGGTATTTATAAGGTGATATCCGCAAATCCGGTAATGAAGGCGGAATCACATATCTATTTGCGCAGCCAGGCAACTGAGTCGAAGCTGAAGAATCCGGGGATATCCCATTATCGATATATTCATCTTGCGACCCATGCGTATGTGAATGAAAAAAAGCCAAGCCTTTCGGGTATCCTGTTTTATCCGGCCAATAAAGATTCTGATGACGATGGAATTTTATATACGGGTGATATTTATAATTTGAATTTGAATGCACGATTGGTTGTACTGAGTGCCTGTGAAACAGCCACCGGTCAAATGGTGCGTGGTGAGGGGATCATTGGATTTTCGAGGGCCTTCCTTTATGCCGGCGCAAGAAATGTGGTGGTCTCGCTTTGGAATATATATGATCGTTCAAGTCCGGATCTGATGACCAAATTCTATCGCCATCTGATGGGGAATGAAGATGTTGCCCATTCCCTGCAACAGGCTAAGATCGAAATGATTAAGGAAAAACGGTATTCAATGCCTGTCTATTGGGCTTCTATGATCCAGATTCGTTAATGCGATGGTGTGGTTTGCATAAGTGATTCCAATTGTGCTGCCGATTCAGTTCAAGTGATTTGTCTCACAAAATTGTTCTGCAAAAATTTGATCAGGTAAGAAATCACAGGTCATGTACGTCATTTATTTGGAAGATGTAATGCGGTACATATTGGAAGCCATGGATTTTTGAAATAACTGCAGATTAATGAATATTATTGGCGACCCGGTAAAACCCGGGTGGAGTGGGATAACCTTTTTACTATGCAACAATTTTTAGCGAATGTATATCGGTTGGCGGCACGTTATAATGTTAATCCGGTCGTTTTTGCGAGCATTTATATTGGAGCCATACCTTTTTTTACGGGATCCGTAGCCTGGCTGGTTCGAAATATCCGTCGCAGCAAATCGATCTTTCTTCCGTTGATTTGCACCGCACTTACCTTTATGTCTGCCTATATCTACCTGATCATTGTCGGTAAAAACGTTCCTTTTTGGGTATATCTTATTATGGCGGCATTGGTGATATATGGTGCATTTATGACTTACCGCAAGATTCGGAAAGGTATCGATAAAAAGGATGAGGACGTATGAGCTATGATTACGATATGGCGGTTATCGGCGGAGGTGCGGCCGGTCTGACAGCTGCGGGAATGTCAGCCGG
>DATFNI010000144.1:0-5343 GCA_035266485.1 Balneolales bacterium | reverse complement strand
CCGGGCACGTCCGTGATTCGACCGGCCAGCAATCCGCCGGTGCAGCTTTCCGCCGTAGACAATGTGGCGCCACCCGACCTCAGCAATGAGCCGATAACCGAGCTTAATCCTACGTCCATGCTTTCGCTATAGATATACTCTGAAGCAGTTCTCCGAATATGCTCTTTCACAGGTTCCAGTGCCCATTCTGCTTCTTTTTCGTCCCCGGCATAACAGCTGATGCGCAATGTGATTCCCCAGGTATGCGGCAGATATGCCATCGTCATACGGCCATTAAACATATGCCTGATATCTCCAATAACCACATCGCTCAGGGTACTCTCTCCGATACCGGCAAGCTGAAAATAATAAACCTTGTAAACACCTTCTCCCCTCTCGGATCTCTTAAGCCTGGGAAGCAATTTGTCCAGGATAAGCGCCTTCATCTCATGGGGTACCCCGGGCAATACAACCACGATGTGTCCATCTTTATGAAAAAGTATCCCCGGGGCTGTGCCCCACTTATTAAAAAGAACCTCGGCATTATCCGGCACCATAGCCTGGCCATAGTTGGATTTGGTGAATGGCAGGCCCCTTTTATCGAAAATCTTTTTTACATGCTCCAGGGTCGGCTCATGCGTTATCAGATTCGAACCGAAGTAATCGACAACGGTTTTTTTTGTAATATCGTCGTGGGTGGGCCCAAGCCCACCCGTCAGGATGACTAAATCAGCCAGCTGCAGTGACTGGTCGAGGGATTCGGTAATATCCGCATGATCATCACCAACCGTCACTACTTTTTCAACCTGGATGCCTGACTGTGTAAGTGTGCTTCCGATCCAGGAAGCATTGGTATTAACGATATCTCCTATAAGCAGTTCGTTTCCGATTGTAATGATATGTGCTTTCATAGTATCTGAGGCAATGAGGCGTTAATTTCCGTGTTGCTAAAATATCAATAAAGTGATGATAACAGAAAATGGTATTCACTTTTCGGGATTCATCAACATGCAGTAATGTTTATGCAGGATAACATCATTCCCGGCTTTTGTGTTACCCAATCAACACTGTTTAAAAATGGACGGGTCAACAATACGATCACCATTAAACTCATTTGCAGTAACAAGAATTATCATAACAGCGAATCAGCGAAATTTTCCCCCTGTCGCGATAGAAATAAATCACTTATACGATATATCAAAACGACTGTTCTGTGATTTCCAATTGTAACCCTCGTATTTTTTGCCCAATTTTGAGCATCCGGTAACCCGATAAATTCTATGGTTAAAACACTTCCAAATATATTATCTGTCCTTCGGATTGTGCTGGCACCCGTTTTTCTGGTGATGTATCTCCAGCCGGAAATTGTGTGGAGGTCGCTCAGCATTGCTGTGTTTGCCACAGCTGCGGTTACCGATTTTTTTGATGGATATATAGCACGGACCTATCATGCCGAAAGCAGCTCGGGCATCTTTCTGGATCCACTGGCCGACAAACTGTTAACGATATCCGGCTTCATATGCCTGCCCTACCTCAGCCCAAACATTTTCGGATGGATACCGGTTGGTTTGATAATTTTGCGCGATATCGGAACAACGTTCCTGCGTTTATGGGCCGATTATCACAATCGCGAAATGAAAACGCGCTATTCCGCCAAGGTTAAGACGATGATCCAGATGCTGTTTCTCTACATTGTCCTGCTGATGGGGGTGTTTTCAATGTCCACAATTGAGCTTGGTCAGGTTTGCCGGCTCACGCTGGAGTCTCCGGTAATGACATGGCTTTTATGGGCCGTAGCTGTTTTAACAGTCTATACCGGTATTGAATATGTGGTTGTCAACCGATTCTTTTGGGGGAACAATTCTGCATGGACGCAATCAAAAGGTTCATAGGAACCGGCCTTTATTCGGGTTTAATCCCCGGCATGCCGGGGACGTGGGGCAGCCTGATTGCCCTGATCTTCATAATTCCTGTCGCTCTTTACACCAGCCTTGCCGGTATCATCATATTCGTCATCATCACTTCACTATTAACATTATGGTCGGCAGATTCTTGTGAAAAGAAATGGGGGGCAGACCCCGGACGCATGGTAATGGATGAATGGGCGGGACAGGCGCTCACCTTTATTTTTGTGTTACCTTCATTTCATTCCCAATATCTTTGGGTTATTGCCGTTTCAGGATTTGTGTTGTTCAGGATATTCGACATTACAAAAATACTCGGCGTAAACCGTCTTCAGACTCTGAAGGGAGGTATTGGTATTCTGGCTGATGACTTGCTGGCCGCAGTTTATGCCGGTTTGTGCCTGAATTTTCTTACATTTATAATAATTAGATAAGATGAATTTTTTAATCTGTCCGAAAGGAAGATTATCTCAAAAGGATTTATAAGACGAGAATTTTAACAAACTGTTTGGGTTTTTTATAGTATTACATATGGAAATCATCGATAAATCATTTTCTGAAGAATTAGCAAACGCATTATTGGATATCAATGCCGTTGTGCTGAGACCCTCAGAACCTTTTGTTTGGTCGTCGGGATGGAATTCACCGATTTACTGCGATAACCGTCTCACATTACGACATCCGGAATTACGTGCCAAAATCACACAGCATTTTGCAGATCACATACGCAGAACCAATCCTGATGTCAACGTGATAACAGGTACTGCCACTGCCGGTATTCCGCATGCTGCCTGGGTTGCCGATCGCCTTGAAAAGCCGATGGCTTACGTTCGTTCAAAAGCCAAGTCGTACGGAATGGGCAATCAAATCGAAGGCGGTGTCAAAAAAGGCGAATCGACCCTGATCATTGAAGACCTCATCTCGACCGCCGGCTCTATATTGTCGGTTGTGGACGTACTCAAGTTTGTCGGTGCCGAAGTGAAGCAGTTGATGACGATCTTCACTTACGGGTTCGATATCGCAGAAAAACGTATCGGAGAATACAAAATACCAGCGTACTGCCTTACCGATTATCATACATTGATCAATATCGCTCAGGAAAAAGGAATCATCGACGACGAGGAACTTGAACTGCTCACCCAGTGGCGTTCAACCCCTGATATCTGGCCGAATTACGCATGAGTGATCCAACCTCTGCAGAGTCGGACCGAAATCAGTTGCTCTGGGGTGCATCACAATTATTTCTGTTGGGCCTGGTCAGTCGTTTTCACCGTAATTACAGGCGGTTCAGTGATATCGGCTCCGCTATTTCGGAGCCTGTTGACCGGCAGGCCCTTCTGGAGCTGACCCGTGTTATCCTCTATAAGCAGCGGGTGTATCTTAACCTGTTGGAAAAGGATGAGACCAACCCTGATATGAAAAACCAGGTCAGTGCATTGTTACTCCGTCAGCAAATCACCGATCATCTCGATGATCTTCATGTCCGCCTTCTCGAACACAACCCCGAGCAAATTTCCCCGTTGATCCCAGAACTCGACCGGCAGAGAAAATACTGGAAATGGGATGGTGATTCGGGTATCATGAACGAGCTTATCGGCTGTTGTGAAGATTCCCATGCCTCATTCATCTATTGGAGAGATGAATTGAGAAACCGGCTTTGATGGAATCGGATAATGTCCTTTCGATGGTTATTTTGTATATTTTAAGGTTTAGCGCTGAATCTTTTTAATCCACAAAAACCAGTAGTAGCTTTGAAAGAACGGACTTTTTATATCGAGACCTATGGTTGTCAGATGAATTTTGCCGATTCGGAGATCGTGAACTCCATCATGGTTGAGAATGGCATGAAACCGGTCGGTCAACCCGAAGGTGCAGATGTCGTTTTTGTGAATACCTGTTCCATTCGCGACAATGCTGAACGCAAGGTGTGGGATCGCCTCAAATACTTCCGATCGATTAAAAAATCTGTTAAGGATGATATGGTGATCGGAGTTCTGGGCTGTATGGCCGAACGCGTTCGCGAACGATTCCTGGAACAAGAAAAACTGGTTGACCTCGTGGTCGGTCCGGATGCGTACCGAAGTATTCCGGAATTACTCGCCGATGTCGATGACGGCAGGAAAGCGGTAAACGTGCTGCTCTCACTTGAAGAAACTTATGCCGACATAACTCCTGTTCGCACGACCGGCAATGGGATCAGCGCCTTTATTTCCGTCATGCGTGGATGTGACAACATGTGTGCTTTTTGTGTGGTTCCGTTCACCCGGGGACGTGAGCGAAGCCGGCCCATCGAGAGTATCCTGGAAGAAATTCAAATGCTCAGTGACCAGGGATACAAGGAAATCACGCTTCTCGGACAAAATGTGAATTCATACAACGACGAAGGCAAACGGTTTAGCGAACTGATGGACCGTGCAAGTCAGATAAATCCCGAAATGAGAATCCGGTTTTCAACCTCGCACCCCAAGGATTTCCCGGATGAGCTCCTGCACGTGATTAACGAACGGCCGAATATCTGCAATTATATTCATATTCCCGCACAATCGGGAAATACCCAGGTGCTCGAGCGCATGCGCCGGCCATACACCCGTGAAGATTACATGAAACTGATCCGAAAGATGCGCACCATTATCCCCGGAGCCTCTTTATCCACGGACATAATCGCCGGTTTTTGTGGCGAGACTGAAGAAGAGCACCGGGACACACTTTCCCTGCTGGACGAGGTTCGGTATGACCTTGCTTATATGTTTGCTTATTCAGAACGTGAGCGAACCCTTGCCCATCGTAAGTACAAGGACAATGTTCCGGAAGAGATCAAGAAACACCGCCTCAATGAGATCATAAAACTTCAGATGGATATCCAGGAGGAAAATAACCGTAAGGAGATCGGCAGACGACATCTTGTGCTGGTTGAAGGAACCAGCAAGCGTTCTGATGAACAACTCTGCGGTCGTACGGACACAAACAAAATGGTTGTTTTTGATCGGGAAAATTACCGGACGGGCGACTATGTTGAGGTGGAGATTACCGATGCCACATCAGCGACACTGATTGGATATCCCGTTCGCAAGACAACTCTTACCGAATTTTATACAGAAGGCGTCCCAGCCTGATTATTTTATTAACCGTTTAAATAACCGGTTCCGTTGGACAGAGAGGTATTTCAGGAAAAATTTGGCTTAATTGGTGAATCCGCCGCACTCCGGCAGGTCATCGACCTGATTGGTCAGGTTGCCCCCACAGATATTACCGTGTTGCTCGAAGGAGAAAGTGGTGTTGGCAAAGATGTGACTGCACGCGCTATCCATGCATTAAGCAAGCGAAAGCAGAAGGATCTGGTCATCGTCAATTGTGGGGCCATCCCCGAAGGCATCATTGAAAGCGAGCTATTCGGGCACGAAAAGGGAGCATACACCGGTGCACATGAGGCGCGGGCCGGATATTTTGAGAAGGCCGATGG
>DATFNI010000143.1:0-5896 GCA_035266485.1 Balneolales bacterium | reverse complement strand
AACGCGGCGGCGGTATACTGTGGGATCATAAACCCGGAATTGATACCTGTTTCACGCATCAGCAGTTTCGGTAATCCGTCATGTCCGCTGAGTAACAGGTAGGTGCGTCGTTCCGAGATGCTGGCCAATTCGGCAAGAGCGATTGCCGCATAATCCATCGCCAGGGCTAGTGGTTGTCCGTGGAAATTGCCGCCGCTGATAATATCACCATTTTCAAAAACCAGCGGATTGTCGGTTACCGAGTTGATTTCTATTTCCAGTACAGAACAAGCATGGTCGAGTGCATCACGGCTGGCACCGTGTACCTGTGGAACGCACCTCAGGCAATAGGGATCCTGAACTTTTCCGCAGTTTCTGTGCGATTCTAATATCTGACTGTCAACCAGCAGGTTGCGGACATTTTTCGCCACAACCTGTTGTCCGTGATGGGGTCGGACCTCATGAATCCGGGGGTCAAACGGTTTGATGCTGCCCTGTAATGCCTCGAGGCTCATTGCAGCCATAAGGTCCGCAATCTTTACCAGGTTTATCGACTGTTCGAGAATCCATGATCCGTAAGCACTCATCATTTGTGTCCCGTTGATCAGTGATAAACCGTCTTTAGGTTTAAGCCGGATCGGTTCGAGGTTGTGTTTCATTAAAACCTGATCGGCAGGAATGGTAGATTTGCCCTCTTCATCCCAGAAGAATCCGTGTCCCAAAAGTGGCAGAGACATATGTGCCAGGGGAGCAAGATCGCCGGAGGCACCCAGACTTCCTTTGCTGGGTACTGCCGGAATGAGCTCATTCCGGGTAAAGTAGAGCAGACGTTCGAAAGTCGACCAGGAGATGCCGGAATATCCCAAACCCAGTGCATGGAGTTTCAGCTGCAGCATCAACCGACTGATATCCCTGGGTATGAGTTCTCCGACACCCACAGAGTGACTCAGAATCAGATTGCGCTGGAGGGCTTCAAGCTTATCACTGGCAATACGTTCCCGTGCAAGAATCCCGAAACCGGTGTTCACACCATAATAAGCCTGGCCGTCGTTTACAGATCGCTCTATGATCTGCCTGGAGCGGTCGATAGCCTCGTGATCCTTCTCGAACGAAATCATTCGTCTGTCCAGATCCCGGAAAAGATGTGAAATTCGGATATGGTGTTTTGAGTCTCTCATAATCAATTATACAAAAGAATTTATCATTCAATAAGCCGGTTGTGAACTTGCTTACTTAAAAGATTTTCAAAATTTGAACTGTAGTTTAAAACCATTACCCATCTCGATTAATCTATCTGTAAATTGAGACGGAGGAAACAGACGATTGAGTAGTGTTTCTCCATTCCTGAGGGGTGTTCTATGTATTGAATATCCGGCTGCAAGGATATCTGATGAATCGCCTGAAACACATACGTCACTTCGTAGGCAGTTTCAGCATCGGTTAATTGTCTGTTTACCCATGCTTTTGCGATCCCCATGGAGAATTGATCCTGAGGTCTTCCATGAAACGGATCATCGATAAGGAATCCCAAACCCATGTAATAAGGAACCTCCACATGGTTTACAGGGCAGGAGCCCCATTGAAGAAATACGCCTGCTGAACGGGAGCCTGATTGATACAGACTTTGTTGTGCGATCAGGTAGTATCCCCAGTCGGCATGAGGTTTGGTACCGGGGACGGATACGGCTTTGGTGTGATGCCAGATCCCTCCCTTCAACATGAGGGGACGGCGGCCAATCCCGTTATCTGTCTTGTAATCGGCCTCAAATGTAGCCATATTTTTTCTCAGATTGATTGAACTTCTTCGATTGGGATTATTCTGAAAAAAACTAGCCTGGAGCTTCCAGTGCGTGAAATATTTGGCAAAAGAAATACCCCAGCCCGGCTTCGGATAAATAGATACAGGCACATTGTCGGAGATGTCGGGTCCGATCCCGAAAGAAGAATTCAATAGGGTGGATGCATGATCATCACGGACAAAAAATTTGTTCATATCGATCAGTCCGGCTGCAGCCACAAAACGTCCGGGCAGATCCTGAGTATAAGATAACTCATATACGCGCAAGGAGGGTTGAGCCGAGATATTGCTGGCCGTTTGCATGTCCCCAATGTAATTTGCTGAGGGTTGTCCACTTGTTATTTGTACCAGGGATGCCAGGATCCTTCCTCCTTTCAAACCGATGGCATTCGTGTGGAAGGTTCCATTAAGATGAATGACATGATCATAAGTCAGTCCTGATTTCACATCTCCAACAGGAATTTCTGCAGCTTCTGCACTGGCCTGCAGTTGCCATTCAAAAATGGGTGTTCCTTTTTTGGTGCTGTCGGAATGAGAGGTAATACGTTTCTTTAGGATACGGGCTTTTGAGATCAAGGGATTACAATATCCCAGGGTATAGATGCCGATGAGAGTGATGGTGAAGATTGAACAGAGCAAATAACGAGAACTGTTGCACCAGGCATATTTATTTGGTGCATCGCTCTTATTGTACCGGTATTTTCCGCTAGCCTTACACATTACCCCTTTATGTCATTCATGAAAATGAAGAATTTACGACATATCCACTAAGAGGCAACCAACGTGCATAGTCTTACCATTCAACCGTTAATCATCGGTAAATCGACGCCCCGATTGTTAGCCGTCTGTATAGCAAGGTCGTATCCGGCGTCGGCATGACGCATTACACCGGAACCCGGATCATTTGTAAGTACACGTTTGAGGCGGCGGTCGGCTGACTCGGTCCCGTCTGCCACGCACACCATGCCAGAGTGAATCGAGTAGCCGATGCCAACACCGCCCCCGTGGTGAATAGAAACCCAGCTGGCTCCGGATGCCGTGTTCAGCAGGGCATTTAGCAGTGGCCAGTCGGCAATGGCATCCGAACCATCAATCATTCCTTCTGTTTCCCTGTTTGGTGAGGCCACGGAACCGGCATCCAGGTGATCACGCCCAATAACCAGTGGCGCCTTAACCTTGCCTTTCTTCACCAACCAGTTAAATCGAAGCCCCATTTCGGCACGCTCCCCGTATTCCAGCCAGCAGATCCGCGCCGGTAGTCCCTGAAAATGAACTTTTTCCCTGGCTTTCTGTATCCATCGTGTCAGGGATTCTTTTTCGGGGAAGGTATCGAGAACGGCCTGGTCTGTTTCATAAATGTCATGAGGATCGCCGGACAGAGCGGCCCACCGGAACGGCCCTGCTCCTTTACAAAAGAGAGGACGAATAAATTCAGGAACAAAACCGGGAATTTGAAAAGCTTCCCTGAAATTTCTTCGATCGGTTACCTGACCTCTGAGGTTATTGCCGTAATCGAATGTGATCGCTCCTCTTTTTTGCATTTCCAGCATCGACTGGACATGCGTGACCATAGAGTCGAGTACGACTTCTTCATAGGCAGAATAGTCCTTATCCCGGAGTTCTGCGGCTTCCTCAAGTGAGTACCCGGCCGGTATATACCCAACCCTGAGGTCATGGGCAGAAGTCTGATCGGTAAGAACATCCGGTACCACACCCCGGCTAACAAGTTCGGGTAACACCTCGGCAATATTTCCAACCAGGCCGACGCTTATTGCATGTCCGGCTGCCCGCGCATCCATAACGATATCGAGGGCTCTGTCAAGCGAGTAGGTGTATTGGTCACAGTAGCCTGTCTCTACTCTCTTTTGAATTCGTTTCTCATCAACCTCTACTCCCAGAAACGCGGCACCATTCATGGTAGCAGCCAGAGGTTGTGCGCCTCCCATACCCCCCAGACCCGCCGTTACCACCAGGCGTCCCTTTAAGCTGCCGTCGAAATGCTTTCGTGCACATTCAGCAAACGTCTCGTACGTTCCCTGGAGGATGCCCTGTGTTCCGATATAGATCCACGAACCGGCCGTCATCTGTCCGTACATGGTAAGACCAAGCTCGTCCAGACGGCGAAACTCATCCCAGGTGGCCCACCGGGGTACAAGATGGGCATTGGCTATCAGCACACGTGGGGCCTCTTCATGAGTACGAAAGACACCTACTGGTTTTCCACTTTGCACCAAAAGCGTCTCATCATTTTCCAACCGCTTCAAGGTCTCGATGATCTTATGGTAACACTCCCAGTTACGGGCGGCTTTGCCTGCCCCCCCATACACTATGAGTTCTTCCGGTCTTTCTGCAACATTTGGATCCAGGTTATTCATCAGCATGCGCATGGCGGCTTCCTGATGCCAGCCCTTGCAATACATCATCGTTCCCGACGGGGCTGTAATTGATTCGTAACTTGTTAATGGTGCCATCCTCAGACTCTTTAAATGTCAGTATCGCTTTTTAAAATAAGAGTACAAAAACTTATTTGAAAGCGCTTCCATAAAAACATATTCTTCTTCTCTTGTTATTCGATGGTCACCACCGGAATTGCAGCTGCCAAACAAGTGGAACTATTCGCTGGGGTACAACCCTTTACTAAAAACAAATAAATAAATAATATTAAAACAGGGAATAACAGTTCATCCGAAAAAAATCTGTTATGGAAGAGATAAAGAATAGCGGGCAAGGGAGAATATTCAGAAATCCGGTTTTGGAGGCCCTGACTAAGACTTCACCTCTGATCACAATCTGTACCTATACGCCGGTTTTTGCACTTTTATACTATCAGGCTTATTACCTTGAAGTTGTCGACTCCTTTTGGAATGGGCTGGGTATATTTTTCTGTGCAGTCTTTTTCTGGACTTTTTTTGAATACATAATGCATCGATATGTATTCCATTTTATTACTGATTCTCCGTTGGTCCGGAAGTTCCACTATATGGTTCACGGAGTACATCACGAGTATCCGCGCGATCGTGAACGTTTATTTATGCCGCCTGCACCCGCACTGCTTATCGTCGCACTATTATTTGCGATATTCTGGCTGATAATGAGGCAATATGTATACGTCTTTCTACCCGGCTTTCTGGCAGGATATCTGATGTACGCATTTATTCACTACGCCATCCACCTGCCGCATCCTCCACGTTTTCTCAAATCGGTATACCGGCATCACGCACTTCATCATTACAAATATCCCGATAAGGCTTTTGGAGTATCATCACCTTTCTGGGATTATGTGTTCAGGACTCTGCCGCCTCAGTAGAATTTTGAATTATGAATTATCAATTTTGGATTAATTCAGTTCAAACTTTGGTCGTAGGATTTGTGTGATATATAAGGTGATATTTCTTATCTGGATGTTGCTTTCACATAAACAGGATGCCCCACTCCTATCGATTGTACGGCCTGATTAAAAGAGGGCACCTGAGTGTTCAGAATATGATTCAGTCGGTTGAGTTGTTCATGTAAGTGCGTATCGAGGTGGTCGAACACTTGCTCCATGCCGGTCGTTGGCCTGGCGTAACTGTTACCGACTGTAACACCCAAAGCACTGATTTTGGTGTGCAATTTTACCGGATAGCGCAACACATCCTCGTCGGTCGTTATGTGTTTTTGAATCATGTTTGTTTCAATCGAATCGAGGCTGTCGGTCAGGACTTTTCCTGTTTCTTTCAAGCTGCCGGCACCGGCTACCGATTGGTACTTTTTTAGAATATCATCAACCTGATGATGGACGGACTCAATCTGGTTAATCGCGCGGTTTACCGTGTTGAGATCGTTATGGATCTTTTTGAGCATGACCAATCGCTGGGTAAAATCATCGGGAGTAGCCTGGATGCGCGGATCGGTGCGAACTTCCAGATCCTGGCTCAGTGTCTTGTCGCCCGCCTTTAAAATCACCTTATACATGCCAGGTGCCACTTTGGGTCCCTTGCGACTGTAAAATGTTCCAGACTTGATGCCCTGAACTTTTACCGCATCCGGATAACGCAAATCCCAGACGAAACGATTCATGCCGGCGTTAGCCGTTATCGTATGCTTGCCGGATGAATTACCTGATTCATAGAAGGCCCC
>DATFNI010000142.1:0-6176 GCA_035266485.1 Balneolales bacterium | reverse complement strand
CGTCTACCGAATATACCTGAAGATGAATTGTAGAATCGGCGCCCTGGTATGCAAGCACAAACTGGTCGCGTCCGTTTCCCAGGAAGTCCCCCGTTCTCACATAGACTCTCCCGTTCTGCCCGCTGGTTGTAGGGACAACCGGACCCGTAACGGTCAGTTCACTCGACTCGGACCATGCGTTCGCCGTGGAATCAAAATGCGGGATCATGATTTGTATGGTATGATTCGGCCCTTCCCAGGCGGCTACTACATTCTCAAACAGGCCATTCGTAAAATAACCCGCCGCCGCATCCATTTCTTGGTTCCCAACAACATCGGCGTTTGGGTCCTGGTGGTTCTGAGTGGCTGAAAGCCGCTTGTTTACTGATAGCCCGCTGTTCATATTGTATCTATAAATTTTCTGATAACTGACCTCTGGTGATGATTGGTATAAATTTTTCTGCTGACCCCAGAGCATGAAAATATTATCACTTTTCACCTTGATTGGAGCGGTCCAATTGAGCGGATCGGTCGCGCTCTGAGCGAATAAAGAAGTGACGGACAGCATGATAAGTAAGATAGCAGAGAGAATATTTTTTGACATCACTTACTCCGTAAGATGTTGAATACTTTGGTCTTACCCCATATATAATCGGATGAAGTAAGAGGATTGCCTATAGACTAGCTAGCGTTCCGCTATTATGTTGAAAATGCTGCGTCTGTTAGAAAAGAAAGATTAAAACTGCGAACGCAATGAATACGTAACTGTATCATTTGTTTCATAGATATAGGAGGGGAAAGATCATTAAATGAAAGTGCCTCTTTTCATAGAGGGTAATTTCTCACAGTACTACACAAGAAGTACCTGTACCTGGTTTATTTTAACCCACTTCTTATAGAGCTGACTTTTATCAAACAAAACATAAACCTTTACTTAATACCTAATACGCATTAATAATTTGATATTCAAATATCCCGCATCAGGTAAGTCATTAAATTTCATTAATGCCTGTGTATTGACCAGGAGACCTTCCAAACAAGCGTTCAGTTATCGTTCAAAAAAAGCTTCTCCATAATTCATAGGTTGAAGCTAATCCGTAAACATAGATGGGTTGTTTATGAATCATTATAATAGCCGGGATTCAGCTCCCGTCATTAGTTACTGTTACCGAGTCTCCTCAGAATAAAACCAACAATAGAAAGGCAGATCTTGTCATAATAATAATGATCATAAGTTGTATTTGAATTCCCTCTGCCCTGTTACTAAATGTTTTGTAGAAAATATTGAACATCGTTCATCTTAATTATAGATCCTATCATGGAACGGTTTTGCAAAGCCTTCTCGCATTAATTAAAAAAAAACCATCCCGCCGCACACGGGATGGTTTTTTATAGACCAAGTGTTTGAATGATTTATTTGATCAGCATCATTTTGCCGGTCCTCACAAAATTGTTCACCTGCAGGCGGTAGAAATAAACGCCGCTGGACAATTGCGAAGCATTAAAGCGTATATCATGGTTGCCTGCCGTTTGGCGCCCGTCCACTAATTGGGCAATCTTGCGTCCCAATATGTTGTACACCGTCAATCTGACGTTACCGGATGCCGGAAGGGCATAATGTATAGTGGTTGTCGGGTTGAAGGGATTCGGGTAGTTGGGATAGAGTTTTACCGATGTTGGCAACTGGTTCCCATCCGGATCCTTTTGTATTGCGGTTGTAATACCCGATACTTCCAGGGCACTCCACCCCATGTTGTTGTTTTCATGAACTTCCGTAATCTGGTTATTGGGATCGATGACCCCATAGATTCGTACTGTATTTCCGCTATACAACAAGGTGCCCGGAACAGTAGGTGGTACTTTCCAGTGGAAATGTACATCAGCGTAGCTGCGTGCACCAATGGTATTAGCAGTCGTAATAACCGTATCCCCGTTTGTATCGACGATTGGAATACCTCCGTTATTCGGATCCCCAAGATAAAAACGGACTGATACAGGTTTTAAGGTACCTGCTAGGCTGAAATTGCGGATTCGTGCCGAGATAGTCAGCGTGTCACCGGGAGAAGGATTGGAGTTATCGTAGAAGATATCCGTCGTCTGATAGCGTTTGGCGTTTTCGCTCAGAGTGATGCCTTTTTGCGGATCATAGAACCAGGGAAGAATGAATGTCGGATCAGGCTCATTGCCATATTCCTTCTGCCACCAGCTGGGACTCCCCGAACCGCCAGTAACCGGGTCAACGGCATAGTCGATTACAATTGCACCCTCCTTTGAACGAAAGGCATAGGGATAAACGGTGTAGGCGGCCTCACTGCCAAGGCTGTCCACCAGGCTGCCAAACGTAGCGCGAAGGTCAAACCCGTTACTTATGGTAGTTGTAGTTGTATTCATATGGGAGTTATCGCCGGTGCTCGAGTATGCTGCTCCCATGTCGATATTTGTATCCCATCCACTATTCCAGGTAGAGCTTAAAGTCGACTGTGTATATTTTGAATAGTTTAAATCCCAGTAAGATCCGCTCTGACCTGAGATAGGTAATCCCTGGCTTTGAGGGACCGAGACAATGCTGGAATCGATATCAGGATTCGATATTGCCTCCTTTGAGGGGAGATATGACAGGATATTTCCTACTTCGTGGTTGGGCACGTAGTTGTTTGTAGCGTAGGTTTTACTCGGAAACCACGAACCCAACGTTGAGATCGGAGAAGTGAAATTGATATAATCGATTGGTGTTGGATTATTACCACCATAGACCGGGTACGCCCAGATGTCATAGGAAGACGTGGTTGCGTAGATCTGGTCATCTCCCTCAGCCGATACCCCTATATCAAGTTTGGTAGTGTACGATGTTGTGTTATCATTTGAGAAGGAAGAGCCCCATGTTTTTTCAACTTTTTCCTCAAAGTTTGTTGCAACACCCACAGAAACCTGCGCGCCGGCGCCCAGAAACTCGGCGCTTAGTGTCGCAGTTACTGATATATTTCCGGATAAATCAACACCAGCCGCGTCCGAAACATCATTATGGGTCTGAGTCTCCAGATTAATGGTTGACTGGCTCTGTTGCTCGTAGGTGGAATTAAAAGTACACCCATTTCCACTGAAACAGTCGGACAAATCATATTTCGTGCCGTTGAGCATGTCGAAATGAATTGGGGGGGTATTCAATACCACTAACGGCTGTACCACATCATTCCGGACAAAATGCCGGGGAGCCCCTAGAGTGAAATTAGCGCCATTGAATGTTCCAAGCGCCAGGGCGTAATGGTAGTAGCTGCCGAAGCCGGAGTCCGTCGTCGTGTCCGTTTGTACAGTGGCTAGCAAGGAATGCGACGACAAATCCTGTGAAATACCATAAGCAGCCACTTCCAGCCAATGATTGGTTCCATTGCCATACATATCCTTCTCTACAACAATGTTGCTGGAGCCATCCTCATTCAAATCTCCTACCTTCATGAAATCATAACTCAACTCATAATCATCTGCACCTCCCGATAAACCACTCAGAGTTTGATGATAGGTGAGGTTCAGATTATCGTCAGTCGAATATACATGAATGGCATCATTCAGATCATAAACCAGTTCGGCACGGCCGTCGTTGTTAAGATCACCCGATGATATGCTAAAATCGGTGATTGAACCGCTGGTTCCAATTTCAATCGAGTCTCTTTTGGTAGGATCGTACGTTAATGAGCTCAGGTCCTTAGATGCTTCAAGCATATAAGTGAAAACGTAGGCATTATTGCCGTCGTACTGATTTGCTGCGCACACGAGCGCCACCTGATCCTCGCCATCCATCTTGAACTGGCCGGACGTGATGCCGAATTCCGGTGCCTGGATGTTATAGTTTGATGGTTCCCTGAACACTACTGTTCTTGCTTCGGGGATAATGGAAGAGCCTGATACTTCGTATACTTTTGAGTAAATATCCCAGCCGCCATTCTGTCCAATTCCGTCCAGTATGATCTCATCTTTCCCGTTGCCGTTCAAATCTCCGGTTGTAATTGAAAACCGGTCATACTGCGACTGACTCGATGTCAGCGACTCATCAGCAATGGAAGCGATCAGATGCGGTGTCAGATTATCATCCACAGAATAGACCATGAGGTGAATCTTAGAGTCCGAGCCCTCATAGGCTACGACAAACTGGTCGCGTCCGTTTCCAAGGAAATCACCTGTTCTTACGTAAATTCTTCCTTTTTGGCCGCCAGAGTTAGCGACAACCGGGCCCGGGATGGTCAACTCACTCGATTGCGACCATGCGTTCGCCGTGGAATCAAAGTGTGGGATCATGATCTGTATGCTTTGATTCGGTCCCTCCCATGCCGCCACCACGTTTTCAAACAAACTATTTGTGAAATAACCTGATGCGGCGTCCATTTGCTGGTTTCCACTGAGGTTTGCGTTGGGATCCTGATGATCCTGGGTTGCCGAAAGTCGCTGGTCCGCAGACAGCTTATTATTGCTTAAATTGTACCGGTAAATTTTCTGATTACTTATTCTTGCTCCGCTTGTATTTTGCTGGCCCCAGAGCATGAAAATGTTGTCGCTTTTTACCTTAACCGGTGCAGTCCAGTGAAGTGGATCACTTGAACTCTGTGCGAATAAAAAAGATACCGGCAGTAAAACAAATAAAATGGTCGAGAGAATGTTTTTTGACATATAAGACTCCAATAAGATACAGAATGCAACTTTTTTGAGCTTCTTGATCAAATGGAGCATGATGAGCGCTGGCAGCCAATACACTATTATGTTACTACTGCCCGGGGGCAATTCTAACGGAAAAGAAAGAATGGAACAATAAAACCAATGAAAACGCTACAGTACCCTATGCTTCATATGAATAGAGAAGAAAATTGTTAAAAAAAGGTCCTCCATGTACAAAGGACGAATTACGCAGCACAACACACACGTGGAGTACCAGTACCTGACGTTTAGAACCCGCTTTTTCTAAAGTCAACTTGCCGTGAACGCTAACCGACAACTATATATATAAAATTATCCGATATAAGAATATGTTGCATGACGCGATTTGTAAAATTTCGTTAATAAAAGGCTTTGCAGAACCCGGGATTCTGTTCAAGATCAAAGCCTGAGCCACTTCGAATCTCGCTAATAATTGTATAAAGGTCGAAAGGCTATAAAACAACGTTGAGTAGCTGCCGAATAAATATGGGAATAATACCCATTATTTTTATCTAAGAAGCGTCAATAAAGCTTTTAAAATAGCTTAAATGGCATTTTGATGAATAAAAAATAAGCTCCCCCCTTCAATCGGAAGGAGGAGCTTAATCTGTGAATGTTTGCTGGGTTATTTATGGATTATTCATGAGTCAGTCCCCAGAAACGTCCGCTTAGAGCGGAACCGGACATGGCACTCGATGTGCCAACACCCAAAATACCAATGATAGTCAGCATCATTGGAGACAGACCAATAAGAGCAAGGATACCCAGTGTCATTGCACCGACACCAATAAACAATTCACCTGCAATAGAGGTGGATGCAATATCTCTGGCTATCGCGTTAGCAGTATTACTGACATCTGCCATTCTGATTTTTGTAGAATTCAGGCGCGATTTCGTTCCACTACTCAGCAGAACGCCGGCACCCAGTACGATGGCGGAAATTGGCAGTAGCGTAAATGTAGCTACTCCAACGAGGGACAAAATACCTAAAGCAATTGCACCAATTCCGGCAACAAACTCAATACTGATGCCGGATCCCAGCTCTTCAGCCGAGAGTTGATTGTTAGATGTACTCGCCAATAGATCTCTGTATTCAGCAGCAATTGAAGTTCCTTCCATGAATAATGCTGCACCAATCGCGATAACAGCAATAGATGTCAATAGAACAGGCATCAAACCTGCAAGTGACAGAATAGTTAAAGCAATAGCAGCAATACCACCGATAGCTTCAAGCATAGTTCCACCACTTAGTACTTCATATGCATGTTGTTCTTGAACTAACTCACTTGTAGCAGCCATAACCGACTCCTTTTTGTTTTTGTGTTTTCCTATTAATTATTTCACTTTTTTTAACGGGTATCGTTTTTTTATCGTTCGATAAATATTTATAAATTCATATATTTAATTATTTAAATTAAATAAATAATTATGTACATATAATTGTTCTTTTAAATAAATTATTTAGCATACGATATTTAATATTAAATATTTTTATTCGGTTATTGGTAATTCAT
>DATFNI010000141.1:0-8303 GCA_035266485.1 Balneolales bacterium | reverse complement strand
ATAACACCCGATACAGTGCAAATTGCACCGCTTGCCCGGGCTGATCGTTACAAACTTGGGCGGATCGAATCCAAACTCTTCCATGAATTTCTCTTTCGCCCCCTCTTCATTCCTGAGCATCAATCTGCTGATGAAAACTTTCAGCAGTTTCTTCCTGACACTGGGAGAGATGTTCTTGTTAGTCAATGCCCGTTCAATCGTGTTAATCAGGTTGACTACGATAATGTGTCTTTCGTATCTGATGTTCCATGTGTAGTAATCATTTTGCTCTACCATTCTTTTATAAACAAATTTCTGAGATCGGTGAACGGCAAACTTTCTGAGCTTGTCATTTCCCAGGATGAGATCTAAGGTTGCTGGCAAAGCTTTTTTAAACTGTTGCTTTATAAATTGCATAACCTGACCCCCTGATGAATTAAAACTTTGGTGTTTCGGTTTTAGCGTATGTCTAACGTTATCAATATTTCCTCATCTAAATTCGTTTTATAAGTAGCATATATTGCGCGACTTGTTAGAATTATCTATTAAAACTATTAAATAGTAATTAACATACTATTTCTAATGGTTAGGGTTAGGGAAAACAGACGGAAAGTCATCGCGGGCCGTCCCATTGCAGAAGGTGATCATTAGTGGAGCAAAATGAACAAAAAAACGATGGATCTTCTTGAGGTATCCCGCTACTATCACTAATTATTCAAGTCCTGTCTTAAAGGTCTCGGATCACGTAAAAACATATGGAGTAGTATATGTCACTGATTCATCGTCATCGCCTGGATACGGCGCAGAAGCAGCGGATGGTTCATCCCAACCAATCACCCAACTTTTTGGATCCGGCATTAGAATGGAAACGTCTTTTTGCCGAATGCTGGGGCACATTTTTACTGGTACTTGTCGCTGCAGGCGGGGCAATAGAAGCTGCGCAGAGTAATGGGGCGGTCACGCTGGGCATGGCCGTTGTCGCGCCAGGGCTTATGGTAATGGCTATCATCTATTTTATGGGAACCGTGAGTGGTGCTCACCTGAATCCTGCCGTGACGCTTGCATTTGCTGCGCGACGCAACTTCCCGTGGAGTCGCGTGCCCGGCTATGTTGCCGCACAGTTTGCAGGCAGTTTGCTCGCAGCCCTTTTTCTGCATGGCATTTTTAGTAATTCGACGCTTCTTGGTGCAACCATTCCCGGCTCCGGGATGACCGGTGTCAAAGCGATGGCCGTTGAGGCAATACTGACTGCCGGGCTTGTGAATACGATCCTGGGTACTGCGTCCGGAGCACGTAATATTGGAACGAACGGTGCTATCGCCGTGGGCGGATATATTGCCCTGGCCGGACTCTGGGCGGCACCGGTGACCGGAGCATCCATGAACCCCGTGCGATCATTTGCCCCGGATCTGATAAGAGGGGACCTGTCAACAACATGGATTTACTTTGTTGGTCCGTTGCTGGGGGCATTGATTGGTGTATTTTTCGAATGGATACTCAAAGGGAAAGCTACCACAGAAGGCACGCTCACCGCCCAGGGTACCCTGGGAATCGACGAATCATGATTTCAGGGGAAGTGTTTCAATATCCGTCGGAATGGCAGCCTTTTGAAGCAGTTCGGGACTTTCCGGTTGTAAATCTGTGAGTATCTTTTTCTTTTGTGTGAAAAACTGGTAATAAGAGTAAATGACCAGATGCAGTGTCCGGTCCATCACGCTGTTGACCAATAATATTGCCGTCACTGCGGCCAGTGGAGCTTGCAGCATAGTGGACATACTGATACTGATACTGATAAACAGGAGATCTTTATTCGGGACAAAGGGCAGTATCGCCAGTACGATCTGTGCTACAACGAAAGTAAACCAGATATGCAGTGATATTTCAGGCAGTATAATGTGCCATTGATAAATCTGGATAACAACGAGCAGTACGTGCCGGAGAAAGTGAATAGCAAAAATTTCAAGGGAAGAAAGCAGAGAGAGTGAGATAATGTACTTTTTGAATTTGATGACCAATGCGGCCACAATTCCGGCGGAAATGATAAGAAAGTAAAGCTGGCTATCCGCTATTTTCTGTACCCAGCTATTGAATACGGTCGGATTGGTCTCAAAAAAGATAAATAATATGATTATGGTGAACAAGGTGGATACGATCGCTGATAACACGTTGTTGTCTTTGATGAGCCGCATGATGTCGGTGCTATTGCCGCCAATTTCTTTTCGTACCCACCAAAAAAGAAACACCTCACCGGAGTATCCCAGAACCTCGCTATTGTAAACTTTTTTTACCAGCAGGGCCGTAAATAGCTTCCGGTAGGAGACAGGCCAGATAATCTTATAGATAAAGACCTCGGAGAGTGGCAGTAAAAAAAACAGCGGGAGGTACAGGATATAAAAGAGAGGCTTAACGGGCAGGTTGTTCCAGATGTTTCCCAATCCTATCTCGAAAAAATGAACGATCATATAACACAAAATAGCCGCAACAAAAATGATACGCGACCACTTCAGGATAGCTTTTGCCCACGGTGCTTTTAAGATGATCAGCCAGTGGCCCCCGGCATTCTGCAAGGATTTCACGCTCTCCGCATAAATAGTTTTCAGCTTCATACGGCCTCCGGTTGTATATGCCAATAAAATTTTCTCTCCTGAGTAGTCGGTTTAAGACATGAGCTTTAAAATATTCAGGATACTGCTTATAAGCATATCACAATGCATACCGAAGATTACACGATCGGACATAAAGATGCTGTTATTAGTAATTAATTCTAATGTACATGCATGAGAATTCCAAAGGTGCCTGAGAGAAACAATTTTTGGTAACGATATTTTTATAAGGATACGGGATGGCTGTCGGCGATGTGCCTTTAGCGCCAACTAACTGCTTGATAGACGTTATCTCAAGTTTTATATCTAAAATCTCAGGTTACTGTTCCATACTTACTTTTTTTCTTAATTCATCGATGTGATATTCATGCTCTTCAATCACTTCGGTAAGGACATCCTTGAACTTTTCCAGGGTCTTGTTGCTCTTTTCATCGGTTATCTTTCGCTGAGGGCCCGGAATATTCCGTCGGACATAGTTGATGAAAAAATCAAGATATGCTATAAATAAAAAATGTTTATGTGAGAATTAATGTTAATACTGCAAGAGTGCATTCTGAAAGCGGTTACACCTCCCCGGGAATGGTACGGCAGGCAGCCTCTTCCAAATGAAAGACATTAATGCTGCTTCGTATGACCGGAATACAGGTGGAATGGCAAAAAAGGGTAGTTTATGGTTCAAAGAGAGCAACAAAACAAATGGAAATTTTCCTTGGTTCTGAATACCATTAATAAGGGTAACAAAGGAATTATTCAAAGCTCAAATTGATGTTATCCAATGATTTTATAATGAATTTTATTGATGTTCTCCTTATAGCATCGGAGTGAAACTAAATCAGGCTATTAGCCTGATATCAAATTAAAAGAGGGTTCGTATGGTTGATAAAAAAGTGATATACGTCGCATATGCAAATGAAGACCAAAAAAGGCGCGACGAGCTTAATGATATTCGCCTGGAAACTGCAAAACCATATCGTTTTGTCGATCTCCCCGATGGAGATATCCATGACGAGAAGTGGAAGGAAAGAGTCCGGAAGGATGTGATGAAGTCGGATGGAGTCATCGCCCTGATCAGTAAACACACCCTGAGTTCGGGTGGTCAGCGATGGGAAATCGAATGTGCATGTGACGAGGAAAAGAAAATCATCGGTCTCTGGGCATACGATGATGACACGACTCGCCCGGCAGTTATTGAAAGATATCGCACCATTCACTGGACGAAGGAAGACATCAGCAGGTTCATCGATAGTCTGTAACCGGAGGAAAATCGGCAGATACATCCTTATTTGGGGATAGTGCCGGAATACAATCCTGATAGGATTTCATTTCCAATCGGGTTTTATGGTTCTTTTGCCTTTCAAAGACCGAAACAGTGCCGGTGATCAACTGGCACACGTCCTCGGATCCTACCGGGGACGTGCGGGCCTTTTGGTCGTGGGTTTGCCGCGCGGCGGGGTTCCGGTTGCCGCCAGAGTAGCCGAACAGCTTGATGTCGCTCTCGATGTGATGGTCGTTCGCAAGTTGGGTACACCGGGGCATGAAGAACTGGCAATGGGAGCGATAGCCAGCGGCGGAGTCCGGGTGATAAACGATGAAATAGTCGGGTACATGGATATCGATCAAGAGACCATAGAAATAGTCACAGCCCGGGAGAGAGAGGAACTTGAGCGTCGTGAGCGTGTTTACCGGCGAAAGTATAAAAAGATAAACCTGGAAGACCGTAATGTCATTCTTGTGGACGATGGGCTGGCCACCGGAACAACCATGATGGCGGCCGTACAATCGGCTCGCCACGAGGGAGCCTCGACGTTGATAGTTGCCGTACCTGTTGCCCCGCAGGATACTATAAATGCGCTTTATAATGCAGCCGACGAAGTCGTATGTCTGAAGACGCCAGAGCCATTCAGTGGTGTGGGAATGTGGTATGATGATTTTTGTCAGACATCAGACGAGGAGGTGATGGCATTGTTAAAAAAAGCCAGGTACAGAATGAGAGAAGTAAGAAAACAATAGAAGGCCGTTATGGAAAACACAAAGACAACTATAGATCATCCCGAAATTAAACAGGTTACGATAAACGCAGGCAGCGTTGACCTCGCCGGCGACCTGATGATCCCCGAAAAATGTAGCGGATTGGTTGTGTTTGCTCATGGCAGTGGAAGCAGCCGGTTTAGCCCACGAAACCAGACGGTGGCCGAAGAGCTTAACCGCAGCGGATTGGGAACGCTTCTCTTCGATCTGCTTAGTCCTGCGGAGAATGAGATCGATGAGCTTACCTGCCAGTATCGCTTTAATATCGGGTTGCTGGGTAAACGGTTGACGGCAACACTGGATTGGCTGACTGCACAAAAGGAAACGGTCGGATTAAATGTAGGCTTGTTTGGCGCCAGCACCGGTGCCGCTGCCGCCATTATAGCCGCGGCTGAACGACCGGAGAGCGTGAAGGCGATAGTATCGAGAGGTGGACGTCCCGATCTGGCCAAGCTATACCTTGCAAGGGTTCGTGCCCCATTGCTTTTAATCGTTGGTGGTGACGATGCTTCCGTCATTGCGATGAACAGGAGCGTGTTGCCGGATTTGCGATCCGGGAAAAGGCTGGAAATCATCGCCGGAGCCGGACACCTGTTTGAAGAGCCGGGGAAACTGGAGGAAATGGCTGTTCTGGCACGTGATTGGTTTTTAAAGTGGCTCTGATCCGTACTGTGAAGAAGTTGTCCATTTGATATTTAGTGAATTCGTGGCTTCATTAACCACAGAAATCACGTAAATAAGACACCGTGTTCACGGTGAAAGAAAGCGATAAAAGGACCGGCCTCTTTTGCGTATATCCTGTGAGTATGGTGGGAACAAACGGCATGTAACAAAACGAGAGAGGAGAATAAAAGGAAAAATATAACAACACTGTTTTGTTATTTTTTTTGATTCATAGTTCTGATTCTACTATTTTTATGCAGCCAAAGAGAGAAGGTGCGTATGATACGAAGAAAGGGGTATTTCTTATTAAAACTGGTGGTACCGCTGTTCATTTTGCTAGGTTGCAATCTGGAATCGGGGGAAAGTCCGACATATCAGAAGCCGTTTACTTTTAAGTATATCGAGAGCGGGGGAATCATGGGCATGAATAATATTCTGTCTTATACCGTTGGTGACAGCCTGGTGTATGAGAGCCGGAACTTTCACGTGGCCAAAGTTCTTTCCGCCGGAGAAAAGCAATCCCTCATTGCACTGCTCGATACCCGGCATTTCTTCCGGATGGAACCTTCATATTTGCCACCAAAAGGAATAGCAGACGATAACTACTACACTTTGTCTTATGATTCGCCCTCGCAAAGTAAGAAGGTGGTAGTTTCCGCTTCCTGTGGCACGTTAGTTAATGGATGTGCATGGCCCGATGGTTTCAAGACTATCATGACCTTTATGCAACAGCAAGTCGCCCAGCTTAAAGATGCGACAACAACGGGGTGCGTAAGAATCAAAAAAACATATCATGTGTCACCATGGCCATATGAGGATCAAGTGGTGCTTGGCAATTCCCTTTACGAGACGCTGGAAATCAGCGACACGATAGTTCAAACTCTGCAAACAGCTCAGGACACGACCCCTCGGACCCTGTTCTACGAAGGAGACTGGATCTATAGCCTGGCGTTCAATCTACACGATGCATCAATGTCCATTACCGACCGGACACATCCCATTTACTGGTCCATTGTTCCCTTTCTTGCTAATATCCCCGAACAAGGGGTTGTAATTAAAGGATCGGATTATACCTGGCTGGATTCCGTCTTAACTCATCCGCATTACCCATGGTACTTTACGGACCAGGGGCTTGCCAATGGGAATTCGGCATATGAACTGGATTTTGTTCGCGGAAATGCGTGCCAATGAGATTCAATGCAGGTTCGAGATGAGATACCCAAAGCAGATGTCTTCATAACTTCCTGTAATGTCCTCCTATCAAAGATTCATCCCGAAAGTTTTGGGATGAATCAGAAGTTCCCGATGATAATACCCAATGATGTCATCCTGAATTTCTATCGTTTTTGAGAGATAGCATGATCACGTCAGATGAAGTCATATTCCTTTCACAAATAACAGAAAAATTTTCGTCTGGACTCAGTCTCCGCCTTTCAGGGAATTCCACAGTTTCTTACCCACAGAACCGACTTTATTAAAAAAGCTGTTAACGGCTTGTACAAAAACAGGCTGCCGGTTTTCATAAGGCTTGAAGTCGAAATTTCCCTTAACTCTTGACCAGACGCTTGGGGCCTCAAACAATCGCTGCAAGTATGGAGCAAGCGAAGCTCCCTGAACAGAGCCGCCGGAGCGGTAGTTGAGGGGAGCACCTGACCGGCTGAATAATCCCATGAGTACACTTATCCCGTTTGGCCGCGCAACAAACAAGCCAGCCGATGTGTTCGCCTGCGCTGTCCCTGTTTTCCCGAGATAATCCGCGCTGCTCCAGTCGTACTGGTCCTCTGTGAAATGAAGGGTTCCTTTCGGATCTTTGAGGGCATAGGTGAGGCAGTAGGCTGTTTGCCGTGCCACATCATAGGGGAATAACGGATCATACGGAGATATGTCACTCTTCTCAGTGATAAAATGATCCGGGATCTCCCCATAAGGCGGCACATAGGCCTGCAGCAGACGGAACAGATTCATCGGCTTGGTGGCATCTGCTCCGATGAACGTCGCCGGATATGGAGAAAACGTAGAATCGACACCTGCCTTGTGCAGTCTTTGCTGCAAGGAATCGCCATAACTGACGGCCAGGTATGCAGCAGCTACGTTGTTTGATCGTGCCAGGGCATCGATTGCCGGCTGCATGGATGGCGTGTTGTCCTGTGAGGAGTAATTTTTGACCGTCCAGCCTCCACCCGGGGTGTTGAATGTCTTGGGACCATCGGCCGGCAGCTTTTGGTGGATGTCGCCGCCCTGGGAGATGAACTCACTGTAAATCAGTGGCTTGACCAGCGATCCCGGCCTCCAGGCCGACCTGATCTCCAGGTTGTTCATATACCGGTCGCCTCTCTGCGCCGAACCCACCATGGCCAAGATGGAATCATAGTGGGCCACTACGATGAATCCATCCAGATCGTTGATGCCGGTTTCTTTGCTGATACTTTTGACGGCTGAGGTCAGGACATTGCGGGCCGCACCCGTGACCTTGAGATCCACGGTAGAATGAACAGGGCCGCTATGCCCGGCCACCGGTTTCAACTGTTCTGCAATCTGTTCGTGATATTCCATGTCAAGGGCACGGGTTTTCACCATCGTAGTGTCGATCACCGGTATATTTTGCATCAGATTACGGTAATCAGACCGGGAAATAATATGCTTCTCCTTAAGGAACTCAGCCCGCTTTTGATACACTTCCCTGAAATCAGGAGTGCTTTTTAGATACAGGTTAGGCCGGCTGATCAACGCGACAAGTGCCAGCCCTTCCGGTTGGGTAACCTTCGAGATATCCTTGCCGAACAGGTCGTAGGCACCGTCCTGAAAGCCACGAATCTGAACGGCAGGATGTGAAAACGAACCCAGAAACACGCTGGACATATAGAAGTGCAGCAGTTGCCGGTGGGTATATCGGTCGCCCAGTCCAAGTCCGATCAATACTTCTTTTTCTTTGCGCCGCCAGAATTTTTTATCATCATGCAGGATAATTCCCCGCGAGAACTGCTGGATGATACCACTGGCTCCTTCGGCGAAGTGTCCTTCCGATATATC
>DATFNI010000140.1:0-23232 GCA_035266485.1 Balneolales bacterium | reverse complement strand
TGCTGATTCACATCATTGCCCCATACTATACCTTGCCAGATGTTCCATTTGAACCGGACACCTGCCCGTTCCAATACGTAATGGTTGTCAAGCTGCGGCTGAATTGAGTTTTGAACAATGTTGTAATTAACATCACCGGTTATAGTGAAATCGACGTTTTTACTGATATTGCTGCCGATTACCAAACCCTGACCAATGGAGTACGAATTCGAGAAGTTTTCAAGCTGATTGATGATTCCGGGTGTTCGTGAATATGAAAAGGAGGTGTGCAGATTGAGATTAGAGCCGATCAAAGCAACCGGGAATCCGTAATTGAGGAAAGTTCTCGCATTCCAGTAGCCGTTTATATTTTGCGGTCTTGAAAGCTGGGATCCCTGATTCAGAGTCATTCCATTAGACAGAGTGGTGTCGTGGGCAGCAATGATGGTTTCGCTACCCACGTAATCCATAGTTTTTTGGAAGAGTGCGAAGATAAAAAAATTGCTCGATTTTCGGGTGTTATTATGTGAAAAACGCATGATAATACGATGACTGTACTCTTGCTTCAGGTCCGGGTTACCGGTGGACAGGAGAAGCGGGTTGGTGTTATTAACAACATCCTGCAACTGACCGACGGATGGCGCGTCGATATCGGTGCGGTAATATATCCTGAAGTTTGTACTCTCGGAAAAACGAATGCGTAATACGGCGTGAGGCAGCAGGTTTATAAACGATCTTGATAGTTTAAATGTCCCGGGATAAACTTGATTTCCAGATAAGTCGGATCGTTGATAAGACAACCCGGCCATGGCCATCACCTGGCGGCTATGATGGCGAAATGATAATTCGCCTTCGTTGGTCAGATAATCGCTGTTGAATTTGTTGGAAAGGGTGGTATCAAGGATGGTGTATTGCTGCAGTGCCGGATTTAAATTGAGCGTGCGTTTATCTGAATTACTCTGGTTGTAAGAGGCGTCATAACTAAGTTCAAACTGGTTAGTGCGACCGAGCGGTTCCGTATAAGCTAACCTGCCATCTACCGAATACCCATCGGAAAGTTGTTTGGGATGCTGGTCGAGGGTATCGTTTTGATTGATCTTACTCGGTTGGAAGTAAGTATTCCGTGCCTGCTGGTAATTCGAGCCGTCATTTCTGTTTACGCCATTTCTGATTCGAATCGAGATAGTACGTCCGCGCTTTGCGAAAGCGTGACGAAACAGCAAATTGTTCGAGAAGTTGTACCCGAAGCTGTTGTTGGTATAGTCGTTCTTCGATTGGCTTAGTTTCTGATCTTGTGGTGTAACGGTCGTCCCCAGAAGACTGCTTGTGCCGGTATATTTTTGGAAATTCAAATTGGGGGTCACCAGCAACCAGTTTCTGCGATCAATATGATAGTTGATGCGCATGTTCAAACGGTGATTGTAATTATCACTGTTTGAAAGGTCATTTTCGTTATACAGTTGATTGGTGTTACCGGAGAGGAAATAGGTACGATCGAGGGATTGGTTATCCGTATTATTTGTCGTGTTGAAGAAATAACTGCCATTTACATCGACTTTGCCGCCCCATTTGTCATTATAATTAACACCAATAGAATGCGTTGTGGTGATCCCGCTTTGTGGCCCCACAAGAAAGTTGCCAGCGGCATTGTTTCTTCCTCTGCGCCGTCTTTGATTGGAGCTCCCAACTACTCCCAGGAGATCTTCGGTTGAAAAGTTCTGCTGATTCACATTGTTTGATAACCCGATGACCGATATACGCCGGTCTCCATTAAAAAAGTTGATATTGCCGCCCTCGGCATTCCTTTCGTTCGATCCGTAACCGGCATAAACCCGCCCAAATGAGGAATGTCGCTTGCTTTTCTTGGTAACAATATTGATCGTTTTTTGGGTATTGCCGTCATCAAAGCCGGTGAATTGGGCCTGATCACTTTTCTTGTCAAAGACCTCGATCCTTTCAATGGCATCGGCAGGCAAATTATTCAAGGCTGTTTCAGGATCATCCCCGAAAAAATCCTTTCCATCGACCAACACTTTCTGCACATCTTCGCCCTGAGCCTGGACCGTTCCATTTTGTACGGTGATCCCGGGCATCTTTCTTATTAAATCCTGGGCGGAAGCATCCGGGTTTGTTTTGAAGGCATTGGCATTATACTGAACGGTGTCTCCTTTTTGTACACTTGCGATAGCACGCCCCACTACATTTACGTCCCTCATCATAGCCGGTTTGACCGCCATGTAGATCACCCCAAAGTTTCTCCCTTTACTGGTAAGAGAGACGATCTTTTGATATTTGCGGTACCCGATGTAACTAATGGTTAAGCGGTAGACACGAATATGCAGATGATTAATTATGAATTTACCATCCGGATTGGTCGTTCCATACGCCATGTCGGCCGTATCGGCGACGTTTTTCATAATGATATTGGCTCCCACTAATGGAGAGTGGTCCGTGCTGTCACGGAGTGTCCCTGTTACGGTTACATCCTGAGCCTGAACGCGTATGATGATCATTGAAAAAAACATGAAAAACAGTATCGCAGTTTTTGGGAGAAAATTCATTTGGTATCTGCTATCGAATAGGTATGCATTAAAAATGATCAAATAACCTCGATGAATCTCACTTGAAGCCAGTCCCATAACCAAATATGAGACTGGTTTCAAAAGTAGCTGCTCTCCGGTTTATTGTCTGTTCCTGCGACGCGAGTTCCTGGCTTTTGCCATGAGATCCTGATACTGTTTAAACTGATCCGGTGTCAAAACAGCCTGCAGTTCCTTGTCGCGTTGTGTGCGGAGCTGCGTCATTTGATCTCTCATTGCCTGTCTGTCGCCGGAATTGTTATTGAATGCATTCTGGATGTTCGTTGCGAATGTTGCATAGATTGCCTGTACGGAATCTTTTTGTGCAGCAGTAAGGCTGGAAATGTTATCAATAACGTATGAACTCTGACGTTTGGCCATTTCATCCGGATTGAATCGCCGCTGAGCGAAAACGGGGCTCACCATCATGCAAAGGAGAACAATCAGCCCGAAGGTTTTTATGGGTTTCATTGATTGAGGGGATTATTTGTTAATTGGACCAGTTTAGTTCAAATTGTCTACTCCGACGACCTCGTACCAGACTTCTCCGTGGTCGTCCAGTATAGCCTTGTAATACACATTACCGAGCAGGTAATAAGTGGCGCCATCAATATCGACTTTATGATAGCCGTCGGGTAAGTCATCAATACGTGCACCAACAGGTGGGTCTACCACGACATATCCGGAGTTCGGATCATCGTAGTTCCGATACGTGTAGAAATTGGCGTAGTAGTAAAAATATACCCGGTTTCCCATAAAGAATCTGAATCTCTCTCCGGGAAGGAAGCGAACATATGTTCCAATGGGTGCATGTACGATGACAAACGAATTGCCGAACGGGCGATAGAAAAGCCCGGCGTGATAGCGGAGCACAGTTCCTCTTGTGCGCACGATAGCAGCCTGACGAGGAGGCGCATAAACCCGGTGACCATATCGGGGAACGTCACGATATCGGCGATGGTGGTCATTGCGAGGTTGTGCCTGGACAGCTGTAAATGCAAACACGAAAAGCAGGAACAGCCCTATCGTTTTCATTTTGCACATAGTATCATTTCCTTTTAATTCAGTTGTCTTTCATTAAACTAGAAGTTGGACAACTCACAATATGGAAACTTGCAAGTTTCGCAGACTGATTTGAATTTTTTTTAGATAAGCTGCTCTCTCTTTGATTGATAAAGAAAACGGGGATGTCGGACATAGAGAACCCGTTTGACACTGATTTTAAAACATGTACGCGATTTCCCTTGGTTAGTGGATCGATTTTAAGGCCATGACAGCCAGTAGGATCCATGAGATCAAAAATGCGGTACCGCCGAACGGCGTGATAGCTCCCAGCCAGGTTACCCCTGTCATCGCCAGTATATAGAGACTGCCGGAAAAAAGGATAATTCCGAAAAACATGAGCCAACCGGACCAACGGAGGAGGCCGGAATCCGGAAAATGGATCGCTAATATCCCGATAAGAATGAGGCCGAGCGCATGAAGAAACTGGTAATGATCGCCCGTATGATAGACATCAAGCATTTCCGGTGAGATGCGTCCGCGCAGGGCATGTGCACCGAAGGCTCCAAAGGCAACGGATAAAAACGCGTTGACTGCCCCGAGAAACAAAAAAATTCTGGCCATGATAACTGCATTATTTTCGAATTGTGAGAAGTTACCCAATAAACCACAGATCCACATCCTTAATTCATAAAAGTCATATTCTGTTTGTAATTCAATTGTGGTCTTGTAATTTCTTTTATTTTGAAAAACCGATTTTGAGTATCTGATACAACAAGGAGCAATGTGAACAGACAACCTGTTAGCGAAAAACCATATATATCAGCAGACGTCAAGTTGCCCGAGATCACGGTAAAAGCTCTGATTCTGGGTGTGATTCTCGCCATACTGCTTGCCGGTGCCAATGCCTATCTCGGACTCTTTGCCGGGATGACCGTCTCTGCTTCTATCCCTGCTGCCGTTATTTCGATGGCTGTCCTCAGGCTTTTCAAACAATCCAATATCCTTGAAAACAATATCGTACAAACGGCCGCCTCGGCT
The DNA here is from genome assembly GCA_035266485.1 of Balneolales bacterium. Classification (GTDB taxonomy): domain Bacteria; phylum Bacteroidota; class Rhodothermia; order Balneolales; family DATFMH01; genus DATFNI01. Next base: position 18,631 of record DATFNI010000140.1, on the reverse strand, counting down.
GGTGAATCTCTTGCCGCTGGCGTTGTCTTTACGTTTCCTGCCCTGGCTATTATGGGCTACTGGGATCATTTTAAATATTGGGAAGTAACCCTGATTGCTCTTTGCGGTGGAGTGATGGGCGTCCTTTTCACCATCCCATTACGTAATGCATTGATTGTCCATCAAAAACTAAAATATCCGGAAGGTGTAGCTACCGCCGAAGTGCTGAAATCGGGAGAACAGAGCAGCTCGGATGTCAAATACCTGGTTTGGGCGGCTGTCATTGGTGGGGTGATGAAATTTTGCGAACAGGGCATGAACCTTTGGAATGGCGTTTTTGAGAAGGCCAAAGTACTTGGCACACGTGGTTATCTTTATTTCGGAGTTGATGTTTCGCCGGCACTGGTTGCCGTAGGATATATTGTGGGTTTAAATATTGCAGTACTGGTATTTGCCGGTGGTGTCTTCAGCTGGTGGATCGCCATTCCGGTTTACATCGCCTCCCACGGCGTTGCTGCAAACGGCCAAAGCGCCGTTGACGTGGGGTATCAGATTTGGTCGGATCAGATACGCTATATTGGTGTGGGTGCCATGGTAATCGGTGGTATCTGGGCATTGCTTGATCTTCGTTCATCGGTCACGACAGCATTTACTGAGGGCTTCAAAGCTTTCAAGGAACGTGGTTCCACCGCTGTGCAAAAGATACGTACCGAATACGATACCCCGATGTCGTGGGTATTGATGGGGCTCGCAATCCTGGTGGTTCCCATCTTCATCATCTACCTGTCCGAGATCAGAACAGCCGGCATCTCACTGATCATGGCGCTGCTCATGATTTTGGCCGGATTCCTTTTTTCAGCCGTTGCCGGATATATGTCGGGTCTGGTTGGAAGTTCCAATAACCCGATTTCCGGAATCACGATCGCTACTATCCTGTCATCTGCACTCATTTTGTTGGTCCTGATGGGCAACGACGTAACACGCGGACCCGCATCGGCCATTTTGATTGGTGCTGTAGTTTGTTGTGCAGCATCCATTGCAGCTGACAACCTTCATGACCTGAAAGCCGGATATGTACTCGGCGCAACTCCGATGAACCAGCAGATCATGCTTATTGTAGGGGTTGTGGCGTCTGCTTTTGTGATGGCACCGGTCCTGACCCTTTTGCACACCGCATACGGATTCGGGCCCAAAACCCTGGCACATCCGGATGCATTGACGGCCCCTCAGGCAACCCTGATGGCCAGTGTGGCACAGGGCGTTTTCGGCGGCAACCTTCCATGGGGCATGATCTGGATTGGTATTATTGTAGGTGCAGTAGTCATAATCGCCGATCAGATATTGAGAAAAAGGGGATCTTCATTCCGTATGCCCGTCCTGGCAGTGGCTGTCGGTATCTACCTCCCGTTTGAACTCGACTGCGCGACGATGGTGGGCGGTGTGATCGCATGGATGGTTACCAGATATCAGAATCGCAGGAAAAAACAGGATGATTTTGATGACTCCAAGGAACGAAGCGATCGTGCCGGTCTTCTTTATGCTTCAGGGTTGATAACGGGCGAGGCACTGATGGGCATCATTCTTGCCATCCCAATTGCCTATTACGGCGGTCTCAACGTGTTCAGCATCAAACGGTTGTTTGGAGTCCATGCCGATCCTTTTGAAGCATGGCCCGGACTCATCCTGCTGGCCATTGTAGGCTACTTCATGTACCGTATTGCTGCCAAAACATTTAGCAAAAAAGCTGAAGAATAATAGTAATATGGGAATATGGAATTAAGGACGATTGGCAGTTTTCTGGAGGATTAAATTCCGCAGACCGAATAAGGTGAAAGAAAGTGATCAGGATCTCGTTTCCGTATTTCCTTATTCCCTTTTATCCTCGATACCTCATTTCTTATGTCTGCGTTCAAGTTCCCTGACGAGATCATCAAGCCGCAGCCCCTTTTCTGTGAGCAGCAATTGCAGGTGGAAGATCAGGTCGGAAGCCTCGTAGATAAAGGCCTCCTCCGATTCTGCAAGGGCCGCGATTACAGTCTCTACGCCTTCTTCACCAACTTTTTGGGCTATGCGGTTCAATCCTTTTTTGAACATTGAACTGGTGTAGGAATTTTCCGGCAGCTCTTCTTTACGCTGGTATAACAAATCCTGCAACTCTTTCAGGAAGCTGTAGTCGGCAGCTTTGGCGAATGGCCGAAACTCCTGTTCGTGGAAGCAGGAAGTTTCACCGGTATGACAAGTTGGTCCCTGTGGATCGGCCAGTACGAGCAGCGTGTCACTGTCACAATCTTTTTGCATAGACACCATGTTCAGGTAGTTGCCGGACGTTTCTCCCTTGGTCCATAAGCGCTTTTTGGAGCGGCTGTAAAAGGTGACTTGTCCTAATTCAACCGTTTGTTTTACGGCATCTTCGTTCATGTAGCCCAGCATCAGAACCTGCCCGGTAGCATAATGTTGGATGATGGCGGGAACCAGACCGTTACCTTTCTTAAAATCGATATTCTCAGGATCGAATGACATTACTTTAACTTCTGAAAAATGTTAATGGATATTATACCAACGAATGCGGAAGTCAAAAGTATCCAATCCTGAATGCAGATGCTACCTGTTTGTCAGATGTTAGTGAATCAGTTAGTTAAAGCGCCGAGCCGTACGGGCAAGCCCGCCTCTCTCATTTGAGCTTTTAAGACGCCAATCTCAATCTCTTTGTAATGGAAGATGCTGGCTGCAAGCACAGCATCGGCATGTCCTTTTTCAATGGCCTCGATACAGTGATCGATGGTCCCGGCGCCGCCGCTGGCTATTACAGGAATCGTTACCAGTTCGTTGATTCGCTGCAACAGTTCGATGTCGAAACCTGACTTTGTTCCGTCGCGGTCCATGCTGGTCAGCAGAATCTCTCCGGCTCCCCTGTTTTCGACTTCAGCAGCCCATTTTAAGGCATCCAGACCGGTGTCTTCACTGCCTCCCTTCACATACACGTTCCAGCTTCCATTATGGCGTCGGGCATCAATGGCGGCAACAATGCATTGTGATCCGTAATGATCAGAGGCGCGTGTTATGAAATCCGGATCCCGAACAATGCTGCTATTCAGGGATACCTTATCCGCGCCGGCATTGAGTAAGGCGTCGATCTCTTCTTCGGTTCTGATCCCTCCTCCCACGGTGAACGGAATATTGATTTCCCGGGCGATTCGCGCAACAAGCGGTACGAGTGTCTTGCGTTTTTCCCTCGTCGCGGTAATATCGAGGAATACCAGTTCGTCGGCACCTTCATCGGAGTAACGACGAGCCAGTTCGACGGGATCGCCCGCGTCCCGCAGTCCTTCAAAGTTAATGCCTTTAACTGTGCGGCCGTCTTTGATATCGAGGCATGGTATAATTCGTTTTGTAAGCATGGGGTAAAGATACCCTTGCCAACCGGTCTGGAGCAAGTGACGAGGTAAAAAATCACCGCTCTTCAGCATTTATATTGCCACTGTTTTCAGGCTTCGATATCAGTTCGTACGAATCAGGATCACCCCATTCGCTGCCCGGACGCCATAGATAGAGGCTGAGGCTGCATCCTTTAGTACATCGATGGATTTGACATTTGAAGGATCTATATACTGTATGTCATCCGCACTCGATAAAGGGGTTCCGTTCAGCACGATAAGTGGGTCGGAAGGCCCGGAGAAACTGTTGGTCATGCCCCTGATCCGGATTGTGTATCCCATACCACTCTTCAAAACCATCAGGCCGGGAACTCTTCCCTGCATATATTGATAAATATTACTGTAACCGTTTTTTTGGGGACCTTTAGTATTAATTGACGAAACGGCACCTGTAATGTTGCTGGCCTTCTGGTATCCATAACCTACATCTCTGAGGTTGCTGAGCTTTATGGAGTCTTGTTTCTGCTTAATTAGCTGTTTCTGAATGGCCTGTATTTTTGCTACTGAAGCAGCATTTTCGTTATTGGTTTTTTGCTTGTCCTGAGCATACAGGGAACCAACGCAAAAAAGAAACATAAAGAATGTAACGAACACATAACGCATTGGAGTTACCTCTCGTATTAAAATTACCATGTCTGAAAAACATGGTTCCTATTAGTAAATTAAGCACCAGCAGGACGGTATCTTAATCTTTATACAGATACACAGTCTTGCCAATCACAACATGATCACTATTTTTTGGTTGTGATCAATATTACGCCATTAGCCCCACGTGTACCGTAGATGGCAGCCGTACCATCTTTTATAACATCAACGGAAGCAATATCCTGAGGATCTGTCATGGTCAAAGCACTTTCCGCTGATACCGGCATACCGTCGATTACAAAAAGTGGCTCACCCTGGAAATTAATGCTGTTGACTCCTCTGATCTGTATCCTGTAGCCATTGGGATTGCTGGGATCTTTCGATACCAACACCCCGGGTACCCGTCCTATCAGGTATTCTGCCAGATTTGAGTAAGGAGCAGATTGTAATGAAGAGATATTAACAGAGGAAATGGAGCCGGTAACGTGGTCACGTTTTTGGTAGCCATAACCAATGTTTTGCAATATCGATTCATGAAGCTTTAGAGAATCCAGTGTATTCGCAATAGTGGGTGTTTTTATGGATTGATACTGAACCTCGACTGCAGCGGTTTTAGAATCAGAGGTAGCTTTTTGATCTTTTTCTTGTGCAAAAAGCTGCCCGGAAAATACAACACAAGTGAATAAACTGAGAATCACGAGTCTCATGAGATTTCTCCGGGAGAAAAGTTGAAGATAGTTCAGTGATATTGTTCAATATAACAAAACACACAACAATTAAAATTAATTTCTTTCACGTTAAAGTATTGCCAGTTGGAACTTTGAACACGATAACCCCGGGTACGTGTCTCATTACATATTCAGCCGGAAGAACATTGCACAGAGGAACATGCAAAGGCACGCAGCCCTGATGATTACTTTGCAATAAAGGTAAAGGTAAAGGTAAAGGTAAAGTTTGCTGTTAATGGGTAATCTTCTTCCATCCCTTTAATGGTATATGAGTTCAAATTATGGTGACACTTGTTTTCGCAATAAATTGTTTAATATGGTATAGAATTAGTTAACTTTTTATTTCAATATATAAGGGTTCTTATCGAGAATCGAATCATTTTATCTATACTATCATGATATTGCCGAACCTCCTTTTGAGGCAATTATATACAAACAAGAGTCTGACGCGAGAAGAGAACGGGTTTGTCTTTGAGCTGTGTAACAGGCTCAGTGATGCTGTTATAACCGGAGTGGTCAGCATGCAGATCGATAATAATGAAATTCCCCCACAGCAGCTCTGGGTGGAAAATGGCAAAGAGAGGATTCCAATTTCCTCTGTCTCAGAAAATGACCCATTGATACTGCCTTTCAATAACCGGATCAGGATAATATGCAGGGATGTTATCCTTGGCGATGGTCTTCATCCGTTGAAAATATCCATTAAGACAAAGGCGTACGGGCAGATCAACATTTCTGTAGAAGACGAGGTGGAGAACAGGGAGGCAAAGGCTGTTAAAATACCTTATGACAGAATTGATGATTATACCCCCCAGGCCGTCAAGCGGCGTCAGGAATTCATAAGCCGGTTTTCCGGCAGGGAGCTGGAGCATATCACCAACTATTCCTTCGATCCTGAGGTTGTACGCGGGAACATCGAAAATTTTTCAGGCGTTGCTCAGATCCCGCTTGGTTTCGCAGGGCCGGTAGTCGTGAATGGGGAACATGCGCAGGGTGAATTTATCATACCACTTGCTACCACTGAGGGTACGCTGGTGGCTTCCTATAACCGCGGTATTAAAGTCTTGAATCTGTCAGGAGGTGTAAAAACCACCATTCAGGGTGATGATATGCAGAGAGCACCGGTATTTGTCTTTGAGGATGCCCGGGCATGCAATCACTTTGTCAGATGGATCAATGAACATGTGCAGGAAATCAGGCAGGAAGCGGAAAAAACATCGCATGTAGTACGGCTCGATTATATTGATCCCTATCTGAGCAATCGGTTTGTTTTTTTGCGATTCAACTTTAAGACGGGCGACGCGGCTGGACAAAATATGGTCGGCAAGGCGACACTTGCAGCATGCCAGTGGATCATCGAAAACTACGAGGGAATCGAGCATTTTTATCTGGAATCCAATTTTGCTACGGATAAGAAGGCGTCGCACATCAATATTTTGAGAACCCGCGGAAAACGTGTAACGGCCGAGGTGGTTCTAAAAAGAGAAGTTCTGAGAGATCACCTGCGTGCGGAACCTGAGATACTGGACTATCATCAGAGAATATCGACGATCGGGGCATTGTTCTCAGGAGCAAATAATAATGGGGCCCATTCTCCCAATGGAATCGCAGCTATGTTTATTGCTACAGGACAAGATGTGGCCAATGTTGCAGAGGCCACGGCCGCTCTGCTTCACACGGAAGTGACCCCCGATCGTGATTTGTATGTGTCTATCACGCTGCCTTCTCTTATTGTGGCCACCTATGGCGGTGGAACCGGTCTGCCGACCCAGCGCGAATGCCTGGAATTAATGGGATGCTATGGCAAGGATAAAGTTAACAAGTTCGCTGAAATCATTGCTGCCGTCGTTCTGGCGGGCGAGGTCTCACTTGGGGCTGCCATTACATCCAACGATTGGGTATCGAGTCACGAGCGCCTGGGTCGTAATCGCTAATAAAAAAATTATCATATTCCGGGAACTTTTTATGACGCGATGCGTTATAATATAGAAGGCATAATTCAGGGAAATATGGCAAAGCATCTGATAAAACGATATGAAAACCGAAAGTTATACGACAAGGAAGGCGGAAAATATATTTCTCTGGAAGAGATAGCCCAGCTCATCCGCGAGGGAGAACAAATACGTGTTGTGGATAATGCGACGCGTCGAGATATTACATCGCAAACCCTTACTCAAATCATACTTAAAGAAGGTAAACAGGGGAAAAATCCATTATCAAGCGATGTGTTGCATGAGATTATCCGGCGCGGAGGTTCTTTCTTTGAGGAGAGTGTGAAGCTGGTTAGAACGCGTCTCGACAGTTGGGTACCCGAACCGATCAGCAGGTTGGTCAATGGGTCCCGCGACTTTGATGCTTTACAGAGGAGGATTGAAGAGCTTGAAAAACAAGTAAAAGGACTTCACAACACAACAAAGTGATTTTTCATACGAAAAACCCAGGAGGCTACTATGGCTGAAAAAAAAGAAAAGAAGAAAGAAGAACAAACAGCATTGACCAAATTCCAAACGGAAGTTTCCGATCGTTCGCGAGATATTTGGCTGGCGGGCTTAGGTGCCTTTGCAACGGTAGAAGAAGAAGGCAACAAGTTTTTTAACACGCTGGTGACCAAAGGCAAAGAACGCGAGGAGAAAGGTCGCAAGCAAATTGATAAAGTATACGAGAAGGTCCGTAAGAGCAGAGAGGACCTGTCCGAACAGGTAAAGGAACTGGCTCATTCCATAGATACACGGTTTGAAGCTGTCCTTGACCGGGTAGGAATACCAACACGCAAGGAAGTCGAAGAACTGATGAATAAAGTGGATAAGCTGGCGACCCAGGTAAGTAAGCTGTCCGAGAATCTTGAAAAGAAAGATAAATCAGAAAAGACCAATAAAGAGGCTCATACAGCAAAAATGGCCTGATTCGGATGAAATATGACTTAGAAAAAGCCGCACCTTCTATCGGGCGGCTTTTTTTTATGACCATATATCGATTTATGTTCATAACCTGTAAGCAAATAAGTAGATTCTGTTCTAACTTATGAATAACTATCATTTCAGGGTCGCATTGAATTACGGCGGCCATATCGTCCATCAATAAAGAGTGGGCATGGAAAAATCCGCACCCACATATATTAGCAAAAATACTGCCGGTGCAGAGGGTATCAGTGCGCGAGATGGCCAGCAGAACCTGAACGGCCGCAAGCCGAACCGCAAGCAACCGGAGTTTCATCCACTCGCTCCTTATAAAGGGGTTCCGCGTCGTATCCTTCTGCTTTATCGTCATGTTACGGGATTGCTTGCCGGGGGGCTGATTGCCTTTGTAAAAGCCATGCCCCCGGAGAAGAGGCGCCGCCTGCATACTCCCTTCAAGCGTTTATTGGCATTACTCTTGCGTCCTTTTGTCAATAAGGAACTTCGCAACCTGCCGTTCCCCGTTCAATTACGTCGCCGTCTTGAAATGCTGGGGCCGACCTACATAAAGCTGGGTCAGATCCTGTCCATAAGGGAGGATATTTTGCCGGAGATAATAACCGATGAACTGAAGAATTTGCTCGATAGATTGCCGGTCGTACCATTCTCTGCTATCAGAAATATTGTTGAGGATGAATTGGGTCAGCCGCTGAAGGTATTGTTTGAATCCGTTGAAGAAGAGCCCCTGGCATCGGCATCTATTGCACAGGCTCACCGGGCACGAACGAACGAGGGAGATGAGGTCGTATTAAAAGTCGTCAAACCGGGTATCCGTTCATCCATCATCTCTGATCTTAAGCTTCTGAGAATGTTGGGATCATTACTGGAATGGTTAATACCGCGCTATCAACCCAAGGTGATCATTGATGAATTTTGCACATATACCGAGAAAGAGGTTGATCTGACTTACGAGGCTGACAATGCCGAACTGTTCGCTGCCAATTTCAAGGATCAGCCAAATGTGATCTTCCCTATGATTTATCGTGCGCTGAGTACTCGCAATGTGCTCTGCATGGAGTTTCTCGATGGGTTTAAACCCGGTTCTGAGCAAACCAAAGATTTGAGTGAATTCGATCGCCAATTGTTGGTTGACTACGGGGCGGGAGCAATTATCAAAATGCTTTACGAGGATGGTTTCTTTCATGCCGACCTGCACCCGGCAAATCTGTTGATTATGAAAGGTTCAAGGGTGGGGTTCATTGATTTGGGTATGGTTGGCCGCTTCAGCGAGAAAACACGCAGATACCTGCTGTTCTACTTCAACGCACTGGTAAACGGGGATGTGGAAGGCTCCACAAAGTATTTGTTGTCAATCGCCAAAATGGGGAAAGGGTGCGATCCTGCAGCATTCAGGCGGGCCGTCGGTGATTTGTTCCGGAGATTTCAGATTTATTCGGCATATGGCCAATTCAGTTTGGGCAAACTAATCCTGGAGTCCCTTCGTGTTGGCGGACAGTTCAGCATTTTCTTCCCGGTTGAAATGACGCTCATGGTCAAAGCTCTTGTAACATTTGAAGGGGTTGGCCTGCTGCTTGATCCAAACCTCGACATTCCGTCTATATCCCGCAGGCACATAGGCAGGATTTATCGTGATCAATACGATCCCCGTCGCCTGGCAAGACAATTGATGCGCAGCGGTCCCGAATTGGCAGATCTCATCATGAGACTACCCGATTTGCTATCGGATGGCAGCCGGTATCTCGAAAATGCCATGACCGAGAGGCAGCCGTCTGATCCGATGGCAGGAATTCGCAACAGTATTCTGGCAGGATCATGTATCGTTAGTGGTGTGTTTGCTTACTTGCAGCATGCTCCCTTCTATACCTGGCTTACACTTTTTTTGATTAGCCTCACGTTCATTGTGTTTGGTAAAAAAAGCTGATTAGATTGTCTATGCAGGTCCGAAAAAAAAACACATACCAAAGCCTGATACAATCCGATCATAAAGAAACGGACGAATTTGGTGAAAATGGAGTTCCTCTGCACCATTCGGTTACGACGGAAATAGACAACGTACCACTTATTCAGCCTGATGAAGACCCAATAGATTTCAGATATCTCGATAGCTTGGCGAGGGAGGTTGTAAAACCAATCATAGAGAATTATTTCCGGGCGGAGCTTATCGGTGCAGAAAAGATACCTGATCGTGGTCCCTATATCCTGGCGACCAATCACAGTGGGAATGCTTTCCCGCACGATGCTATCATTCTCGATGGATTGATTTGGATTTCCAAAGGATTACGAAAGGATATGAAACTTCGATCGGTCTACGCCCCGAAATTATCTGCTACCTGGTGGATGCGTCCATACGGCATAGATGATTGGTGGCGGCGTTGTGGCGGAATAGATATGAAATTCAGGAACTATGACTATCTCATGCAGCACGGTGGCCGTGTGATTTACTATCCGGAGGGGATACCCGGCATTGGAAAAGGTTTTAACCGCCGGTATCAGCTTCAGCATTTCTATTCGAGCTTTGTCGTGATGGCAGCTAAACATCATGCTCCTGTTTATCCGGTGTATTCCATTAATTCGGAATGGGTGAATCCGACCAGTATCACCTTCAAATGGCTGGATTACCTGTCAGACCGATTTCTGAATATTCCTTTTTTGCCAATGCCTGCCGCCATTATTGCCCTGTTTTTCCCTTTTTTCTTTTATTTGGCCTTCCCTGCAAATATGAAATTTGTTGTCGGAGATCCCATCGATGTAAGGAGCAGACTGACAGAGATGGGTACTGACCCCGATCATCCGGATAAAAACGTCATTCAACAGCTGGCCGACTGCATCCGCCGGCAGATGCAGGGACAACTTGATCATAACCTGGAGATATATGGCAAGAAGCCTTATGACTACCCCGGTCTCAAGGCATCTTTTCAAAAGCTGGGATGGCGTACATTCCGCTACACCCCTTTCGGATGGCCCTTTTTGTTTATAAAACATGCCAGAGATCAACATCGTGGTCCGGCTGGAAACCGGTTTATTAAGTGGTTACGTGATCTGGATATCTGGGCCTACTTCATCCCTCTTGGCTGGATCATTATTTCTCTGTGCCGTCAATTACGGAAGCCGCCGTATGGGTACCGCGGACTCAGTAAAAGAGAGCGGCTCAAAAGAGAAGGCAAATATCTCTGGATGCTCGATCAGCAACAGCTTTGATAATTATTGACCGTCGGCAGGGGTTAATTTAAGTGTGACGGATTGTGAATCAGGACCTGCCTTGATTGTTTTGTCATATTCCCGGTAACCATCTGCCGTGATCTTGACCATATAGGTTCCTTTATTAAGATTGTCCAATTCGAAGGCCCCGCTTGAATTAGTCTGTACGGATATGTCCTGATTCTGAATTGCAACCGTGGCATTCGTTACCGGTTTATTGGTAGAAAAATCGACTACAGTTCCTGCTATTGTGTACGTGGAATCAGAGCAGATTTCCCGGTATGCAGTTGGTGCATCTGCATAAACAGACACAGTACACATAGAACCGATAAGTAGGAATAAACACGTAGAAAACAATAAGATGGATAAACGTTTCATTGCAGAGCCTCCATTTATAGTCATGTTTACTTGTGCCACTAAGCGCTAAACAGCAGCCTTTTATTTTTTATAAAAGGGTATAAAAGTAAACAATTCAGGAACAGAATTTTGGAGTGATATTGATTGATTGCATGATATTTTAATAGGTTCACATAGTGTAAATAAAAAAAAGGGCACTGGAAATCAATCCGCGTGCCCTTTGGTGTGATTGGCTATTTGATAAGGATCATAAGATTATTGGCTCATCTTGGGCGTCAGCTTGATGCTGAGTGGTTGCATTTGAGCACCCACCGTTATCTTGCCCTCAAAATCCTTGTAACCATTTGCGGTTACAGAAATCTGATAATTTCCGGCACTTACTCCGTCGATTTTAAACGTACCGGCGGAATTAGTTGTAGCTGATTGATCCTGGCCTTCAAGCGTTACCGTTGCACCTGACACCGTTTTACCTGTGGTGGCATCGATAACGGTTCCTGTAAGACCTTGCGAAGTGTCGGCTTTAACTATTATGTTATTTTGATTAGGTGAAATTGCAAAACTGGATTGTGGATTAACACTGCTAATCAAAGCAATTGCGAACAATGCTGAAAGAAATATGGATAAGCGTTTCATAATAAGTCACCTCTCGTTTTAAATTGACTATTTCTTCAATGCACTGGTTAATCTAATGGCAGAGACTTTGCCTGTACATAGATAAGTGGCAAAGTGTATAAAAATGTTGTATGTTAACTATATGTGTGGCAAAGAGTTGAAAGATAAAAACATTAGCCGCATAGTTTTAATGATCTCCGGTCATCATGCGGGAGACACGGCGCCGTTGACGTTATTTTATTCTTCGTAAAGCCCCTGTCAGGTTGGTGTATTGTGGGGACCACGGACACAGGGATAAGAGAGAATTGCTAAATTAAAACGGAATTGTCTAATCTGAATCGAGGACTTTTTTATGTCGATTGTTAACCGAAAGTGGGGCTTCCAGATCTTTCAGTAAATCATCCAGATGTGACAAGACCTCATCAGTTTTTTTTAGGGCGGTCTTGATTGAGAAGCCATTCCTGCCGGCTTCGGTCTCATAAAGCGTCTTGCCGGTGTCGGTCAAAACATCACGATTAATACGGATCTGATATTTTGATAAAATCTGTGAGAGCTTTCCATAGTGCTTGAGCAGTTGTCGTCTTGTAGATTGATATCCATACTCACAGACCTCTTTTCTATCCTGAAAGCTAAAAATATTTGTAAAGAAAAGACGTGTGTCGGTTACCGAGGGCTCGATAATGATGAAATCGGCATCGGGATAACGATACTCATAATTTTTGAATCCGGTAAGCATCCGTGAGTGAATCATGGTGCGGAATGTCTGAGAAAGTACCGCCGTCAGGCCCAGCTCTCTTATGTCGTGCGAATTTGAATGGTTTTCGATCGATTTGGTATCGACAGGGACTATGGGGTTGATACAGAAAACAAGTTGTGCTCCTTCCTCCAGGGCTACACTTGCATGGACGGTCCGCCGTGCCACGCCGTCGATATAATAATTTCCATTGATATTGACGGGAGTGTATAAAACGGGTAGAGCCGTACTTGCCTGCACAGCTTTTGAGATTGGGATATCATCAAAGGGAGGTTCCCCGAAATGGACAACTTCACTGCTTTCTAGGTCGGTGGCAATGATTCGAAGCTCTTTTTTTAAATGATGAAAATCATCCGTTCTCCCTTCGGTACTGAAATTGCGCTCCAAATATTCCCGTAGATGATCATTACTAAAAATCCCAACAGGTAAAAGCGACGTCAACGGATATAATGCACCCTCCAGTGTGAGATCAAGCGGATGAGTTATATAATTCCAGACCGCTTCGGAAACAAGTTTGGGCAACCGTTCAAAGCGTTCCCAATACTCAGTAAGTGCCGGTTTAAAGAAAGTTTCCGGGGTTACCTGCATCACCTTGGACGATTTTGATATGAATCCGCGTGCCAGGGTGGCAGGGGTTATGCTGTTCGCGAGGCAGGCAGTAATGAAAGCGCCGGCACTCACACCAACATAAATATCCAGGTCATCAAAGTGGATGCCATCGAGCGATTCTTCAAGGGCGTTGAGAACACCGACCTCATAGGCAGCACCTTCGATTGCACCACCTGCACAGGCCAGTCCGATTTTGGTTTTGTGTTGGCTCATATAGTCAAATAAAGAATATTAGGAAGCGCTTCCATTTAAATATAAACAATCCTATGATCAGGTTTATTTTGACTGGATGTGAAGTTATTAATGGACAGTGATTAACGGTTGTTTGCCATCTTTTTCAACAAGCTGTCCTATTGGAAGGAGGCACTCCTCCGGCACATGTTCTTCATCACGAAGAATCTGCAGCATGGTCTTCTCAGTTGCCTCATCGACAGCCACAAGAAGTCCACCACTGGTCTGGGGATCACAAAGGAGCCGCCGTTGAAATTCGGAGAGGTTGCCGATTTTATATCCATAGCTGTCCCAGTTCCGGTTGGTCCCGCCGGGTATGCAGTCCTGTTCAACGTAATAATCGATGTGGGGTAGCAGGGGAATATTATCCATCATAAGTTCCGCACTAAGTTTGCTGCCTTCGCACATCTCACTCAAATGCCCAAGAAGTCCGAACCCGGTGACATCGGTAATAGCACAAACACCGGGTAATTTTGAAAGCGCCAGTCCCGCCCGGTTAAGTCGCACCATGTTATCCCGGGCAATATCTCTATGTTCTGCTTTTAGTTTTCCCTGTTTTTGTGCTGTGCTCAGGATGCCAACTCCCAGAGGTTTGGTCAGATATAGGCTATTGCCGGGTTTTGCCGTGTCGTTACGTTTCAGACGGTCGCGGGTTACCATCCCTGTTACGGCTAGTCCGAAAATTGGTTCAGGGCTATCAATGCTGTGCCCTCCTGCTAAAGGAATGCCGGCTTCTGCACAAATTGATCGGCCTCCTTCAACAACCTCCCTGGCATACTCCGGAGTAATTTTTGAGATAGGCCATCCCAGAATGGAAATGGCCATAAGAGGGTCCCCACCCATGGCGTAGATGTCGCTGATTGAGTTGGCAGCCGCAATTCGGCCAAAATCAAACGGATCATCCACAATTGGCATAAAAAAATCAGTAGTACTGATCACTGCCTGATCCTGCCCAATCTCAAAAACGGCAGCATCATCGCGGGAATCATTGCCAACCCACAGCTTATCAATTGGCGGTGTCGTCTGTGATGTCTCCAGAATCTGTTCGAGGACTTTGGGGGATATTTTGCAGCCACAGCCTGCACCATGACTGTATTGCGTCAATTTGATGGGTTCAATATTAATGTTCATGGGGCGTCAGGATATTTTTTAATGCAAATTCGCGTATCGAACGAGCCTGTTGTTCCCAATCGTTCCCACTCAGAGGTATTGAAAAAACATTGTCGGAATCTCTTTCGCCCATGCCGTAGCGGTAGGTTTTGTCATAATAATGAAGAGTCAGGTCGGCAACTTTTTCAAATTCATCGTTTTCGATGGCTTCGAGTGCCTGCCTGGTCCGCAACCCGCCTAATCGGCGTTCGATCTTTTTAACACAACTGGCAAGCTGCTCTTTGGGGTAAACAGAATATTCATTAACCAGATGTTCAATTCGCCGTTGATAATCAACCTCAACTTTTATAACCGGCGCCTGCCGAATTAGTTCATATATTTTCTCAGGAAGGATAATCCTGCCGATACGGCTGCTCTCATCCTCGAGCCATACAGGCCGTTCGGGATCGAGACCGCTCCAGTGCATTGCCAGGGTATTTTCATATTGCTCATTTGTGGGCTGCTCCTCTTCACCGAGACTGCCGAATGCCGAACCTTTATGATTAGCCAGTCCTTCAAGATCGATAACCTGTTCACCAAGTCCGGCCAGTTCTTTAAGGATATATGTCTTTCCGCTCCCTGTCATCCCTCCCAGAACTATGACAGGCCGGAGCATTGTAAGCGTTTGAATAGACCAGTTGCGGAAACGCTTATATCCTCCTTCAAGCACTGAAACGTTGAACCCGGAAAACCGAAGTAGCCAGGCCAGGCTCTCGCTTCTCATCCCGCCACGCCAGCAATGGACAAGAGCATTCCGCTGAGGAGCCTTCTTCTCTGCAGTTTCCACGAGATCCCGCATTTTGGGACCTATCAGTTCGAGGCCGCGTTTTATTGCGATATCCCGGCCTTTCTTCTTGTAGAGAATGCCGATCTCCTTGCGTTCGTCGTTACTAAATAATGGAAGATTGATTGCCTGAGGTATATGTCCTTGCTCAAATTCTGCCGGAGTTCGTACATCCAGAACAGGATACTGCTCTGCCTGCCGGAGAAACTGTTCGATTGGAAGAATGTTAGCGGACATAGGGGGTTATCTGAATCAGTTAGTCAAAGACAAATTATAACCATAGGGATAATTCCATTTCAGATCGACGTATACCGGGAGATGGTCGCTCGCAGTTCCTGCTTTGATAAATCCGTAATCCAGTATTGGGTAATTATCATTAACAAACAGATAGTCGAGTCTTCGATCCGGCGATTGGGATGGGAAAGTAAAATACTTGCTCTCATCTTTATAGTAATCGGTCAGTGGAACCATCTCGCGGAATCCTTTAATGCTCATCAGAATATTTAAGGAAGTGTCCCCATTATAATCATCACTGCTGCCGTCGGCAAAATGGCTCTTTTTCTTCGCGTTGTAAGGGACTGTGTTGATATCACCACCGAAAACGGCAATTGGTTGCTGATCATTATTATTCGTCACCAGGTCCTTTAGCTGATATGCCTGCTGGATGCGATTATCAATGTCATAAGCTTCCAGGTGATTATTGATGAATGTGGCCTCCGAACCCCGTATCTCAACCCGCACAACCTGGCTGAAGCGAAATAGATAGAACATATTGTACCAGAATGGATTACTCGAAGGTTTGGGCAGGCGTACCACCTTATTCGATTCGATAGGATACCGGCTGAGTACCGCACCACCCGAATTAATTTCACCAAATTGATCCTGCGGCGGCCAATATGGAAAAGGAACATAATTGACCTTCCAGATAATTGCCGGCGCTGCATATTCAAGTCCGGTCATATGGGCCAGTTCGGCCAGCTGATTGACATGATGGCTACGGGATGCATCAAAGTCCACTTCCTGTAAAAAAACGATATCCGGATTGTACTTCCGGATAACCGAGGCTATTTGTTGTAAATGTTCCTCCATCGTTTTGATAGAGATTGGATGGTAGTTGCTATTGTCGGAATTCGGCCCATATGCATAGGCAATATTCCAACTCATTACCCGAAGCTTGTTTGAGTAGGCACTGTCCGGTTTTTGTGTTGAGTTGAAGCGGGTAATGTTACCCGGATAAACACCGGCACTCTGATAGCCTCCTGCTGCCCAGTATATTGCTCCGATAATCACGATGATTATCAGTCCTGCAAAAAAAAGAAATTTCTTCATATAGCACGATTGCGAGCAAACATTTAAAAAGTGTTCTCCAGGTGATCGTAAACTTTTGTTATCGGTGATACCGACTATTCACATACGTATGATCCGGATTGCATCGTGTGTGACAAGTGAATAATCCTGGCTCACAAAGTAATAAAATTTAGGAAACTGCTGCGACTGGTTTTTTAAAAAGATGAATTGGATTGGGGACCTGCTATGCTCTGTTTTTTCAGATAAAATTTGATTGATAAAGACGGGGGAGGCTGATTAATGAGTTTTTCCAAAAGAGTGAAACAAACATTAATGAATTCAGTTAGAGACACTATATCAATTATCCGATATTTATCATTAATATTGGTTATCCCTGCTATCAGGAGGATTTTGCAGGTCACATCATTCTTTCATAAAGATTAGGATTTTTTTAAAAAAAGTCCGGTTTGATGTGAAGGACAAAAAAACACGCATAGATAATGTGGTATATCTGCGATAGAGCTCTTTTGAGAAGTGCGATTGCTTGCAGGTAAAGCAGGGTCCATGGTACAGGTTGTGCAACACAATCTGTGAAAGTCCATGTAACTATCTATCAATCTTAAAAGGATATAAAAATGAAGAGAGTCTTAATTACAGCTGGAATTGTCTTAATTGTAGCATTTATTGGCCATGCCCAGGCGTTGGTCAAAGAGACGAAGGACGTTGTTTACTTCAAGGGTTTGGGGAACTATGAAGTATCACGTCTGGTGAATATGACCGATAATGAAAAGAATGAATTTGAGAAAACTCATTTCAAAGGAGAAGGGATTATCAAGGGGGCCATAGCCAAAATGGTTTTAAAATCGCGAGAGCAGCGTGAAATCCTGCAGATCAGGGAAAATAAACGTTTTGAAATTGACCCCGGGAAAAAAGAATATCAGGTTTTTCCTCTCATCAGCAAAGACACAACCACTACACAAGCTATGACTGAGGGAAATGGTGCGGAAACCGATACCGAAGAGGCCGCGCCTCAGAACAATCAGGAGCAGGAAAGCGATGTTGAAGTGGTTCGCAGCGAGTTTACCGTAACCCCGACCGATGAATATAAGGATATCAACGGATTCAGATGCCGGAAGTATAACATGCTTTGGCTCACCGAGTTGCGTAATAAAAAAACGGATGAACGAACGACGGACAGCCTTTTTACGGAAATCTGGACCACTCCTAAAACTGATGTCATTGAAAAGGGCGATGGAATAGAGAATGAGTTTAATAAAAACTATCTCGGGAGTATGGAAATAGATGCCGCTGCAACGCGCGAGATGATACTCGGGACTTCATGGGTAAACCTGTTCCAAAAGACAGGTCAGCAGGGGACTATGGAAAAACCGAATGCTTCAAACCAGGATGCTATCAATGAGATGAATAAAATTGAGGGAACGCCAATAGTTGTCGACGGTAAATTTTTTGTTCTATCAGATAAGAAAGACGAGCAGAACGATGGAGAAAAAGAAGAAAGCAAGGAAAAGGGGGTTAATGTGAAGAAGAGATTAGGAGGATTTCTGCGGCGTGCCGTTGAGAAGAAGAACGAAAAACCCAAGGGGCCGCAGCCCGCAATCACTTATCATACAGAGGTTGTTCATTGGGAGGTGACACCGGCTCAGACAGATTGGTTTACAGTGCCCTCCGATTACAAGCTTAAAAAGTAAGATTTCAGAATTTTAGAAGTACCGGAGTAACAGTTTAACTGTCAGATCCGCAATTTTCCCATAAGGCGGGTAAACCAATTTAAGCGGGTTGAAACGGCCTTGCATTACAACCGATCGCTCGTTTGAGAATGCACGAAATCCGTAGAAACCATGGGCTTTACCCAAACCGCTCTGGTTGATCCCGCCGAATGGGAGGTGATTCTGGTTAAATTGTACCACAACGTTGTTGATGCAACTGCTGCCGGTACGCGTGCGAAGACTTATTTCCTGCACATTACGGCGGTTTCTGGTGAAAATATA
>DATFNI010000139.1:0-2711 GCA_035266485.1 Balneolales bacterium | reverse complement strand
ATTATTGCGAAGATCGAGAATCAGACGGGTCATACCCTGATTCTTCAGATCCGTTAGGGCCTTAACAAATTCTTCGTGTGTCGTTCGGGCAAACCGGCTGATCTTAATATATCCGGTTTTGTCGTCGAGCATATAATAAGTGTCGACTGTGGTAAGCGGGATATCCGCGCGTGTAATCTTGAAGTGAAGAATGTGTCCTGCATGAGGCCGATAAATGCCGACATCGACAACAGAGCCCTTGGGACCACGCAGGCTATTGATCACCTGTTCATTTGTGAAGCCGACAGCATTCTCACTATCGATACTCACAATCCTGTCGCCGGACTGTATTCCCACTGCTTCGCTGGGGCCGCCCGAGAGGGGGGTAATAACAGTTATGGTGTCATTTATAACATCAAACTGTATACCGATACCCGAAAATTTTCCGTTGAACTCTTCGCGTACGCGTTTGTTCTCCTTGGCAGTGATGTAAATTGAGTGAGGATCCAGATCCCAGAACATTCCCCGAATCGCATCGGCCGTCAACTTGTCCATGTTCTCCTTGGGATAATTATTGGACAGGTAGACATATGCCTTCTCAAAATCGAGCACGGAAGAACGAAGGTCGTTGACCTTGATATTGGTGAAGGTTGTATCCAGCGGAGTGCCCTGAATCTTGATCGTACTGTCGGCCAGGTGAGCCACCATGTTTCTGATGCTATTCTCGTATAGCTTGGTCACATTAACAGGATCGACATAATTATCCAGAATTCGTTTTTCAACCTGGATATACTTTTGGATATTCGTTCGGTCATCGTTCTTATTCACGGTAACCGGGTCCATACCTGTCAGCCATAAAGCTGCAAGGACGAGAATGGCTATCAGGTTAGGTGCGAGAAACTTCTTTATTGACATATAGCTTGACTAACGTTCAGTGACACTGCTGAATGGAACATTACAGATACCCTTAAACTACAGTATGATTTTGTAAGATTCCTGAGGTTCAAACAGAAATGTGAATGGTTTGTGTATAATTACTCCGCCTACAGAATAATACTGCTTTCAGAGAAAACGGGCAAAGCAACTTTTTATTGGCTGTTGCCTATTTCCTGCGCACAGTCTACTGCAAAGCCTTCTATAGGATGTATTGGCTGAGATCCCGGTTCTGGACAATATCTTTTAACTGCTTCTGGACGTAATCTTTATCGACGGTTAAATCGCCCATACTGATGTCGTCAGGCACCGCATAAAGAATTTCTTCCAGAACACTCGACAAGATGGTTTGCAGACGACGCGCTCCAATATTTTCGACCGTGGCGTTCACTTCAGCTGCGAGTTTCGCTATTTCCAGTATCGCGTCATCGGTGAAATCAAGTTTGATATTTTCGGAAGCCAGCATCGCTTCATATTGCTTGGTGAGTGCGTTTTGCGGAATCGTCAGGATCTTGTAAAAGTCTTCTTCGGTCAGACTGTTCATCTCAACACGGATCGGGAAACGCCCCTGCAGCTCCGGTATTAAATCCGATGGTTTCGCTACATGGAAGGCTCCGGATGCGATAAACAGGATATGATCGGTTTTAACCATTCCGTGTTTGGTCATCACGTTACTTCCCTCAACGATCGGCAGCAGATCACGCTGAACTCCTTGCCGGCTTACATCAGGACCTCCACCTCCGCGGCCATCACCGGTTGTGCCGGCCGCCACTTTATCAATCTCGTCAATAAATACAATTCCGGATGTTTGAACCCGTTCCAGCGCTTCGTTTACCGCGGCATCGTGATCAATGAGCTTCTCCGCTTCTTCGTTAACCAGTATTTCACGGGCTTCTTTAATTTTGACCTGTTTCTTCTTGGTCTTATTCGGGGAAAGATTACCAAGGAAATCCTGGAGATTGATACCCATCTCTTCCATTCCCGATGGGCCGAAAATCTGCATATTGGTCGGTTTCCGGGTGCTGACGTCAATCTCCACCGTCCGGTCGTCCATATCGCCTTTTCGCAGCTTCTCACGGAACTTGTCGCGGGTCCTCTGGTTGAGCTCGTAATCGGATACCTGCTGAGAGGTGTCAAAGCCTATTTTTTTCTCGGAATCGTCGGTTGTATACGTATCGGTCGTAAAATCACCCGGCTTTTTGACAGGAGGGATGAGCAGGTCGAGGATACGCTCTTCGACATTTTCCCCGGCTTTCTTTATGACCCGTTCCTGCATCTCAGCCTTCACCATGTTGATGGCAATATCGGTGAGGTCGCGGATCATGGACTCGACGTCGCGACCGACATACCCGACTTCGGTATACTTGGATGCTTCAACTTTAATGAAAGGGGCTTTAGCCAGTTTGGCCAGACGACGGGCAATTTCTGTTTTACCCACCCCCGTCGGGCCTATAAGAATAATGTTATTGGGCAGAATCTCCTCACGGATGTTGTCGGGAGCCTGCATCCGGCGCCAACGGTTACGCAACGCAATGGCGACGGCTTTTTTTGCCGGATCCTGACCGATGATGTACCGGTCCAGTTCTTCGACAACCTGTCTTGGGGTGAGTGATTTTGCAAGTTCTTCAGATTTATTCATCAATTTCCAGAATCGTCAGGTTATGGTTCGTATAAATACAGATGTCAGCGGCGATATGAAGCGATTCTTCAACCAGTTCCTGTGCTGTAATATCCGGTGCGTGTTTTTTGAGAGCACGCGCGGCAGCCAATGCATATGACCCGCCACTGCCGATCGCAAG
>DATFNI010000138.1:0-6997 GCA_035266485.1 Balneolales bacterium | reverse complement strand
GAATCTGGAGCCTAAGCCCTACAAATGGAAGGCGAAAGGCGAGGTGATTCTGCACAAAATCCGCCGGGCCAGGGAAACTTTAGAGAAGCAGAAGGTAGATAATAATTAATTTGACTTATTTGACGTACACTACACTAGTTTCGTTGGCACATCAAAATTGATGCAATAAAGCTTTCAATATGGAAGGTATACGGAAAGATGGTATGTAAGTTTTGGGCATATGACGATTCACCAACCCGGCATCTACGCGACAAACAATATACCGCCACCTGCAAAAATACATACAATTATCGCACGCAGGGGTAATCCCCTGTGATTATTCCTACCCCGATCACCATGATACCGCGCATGCGCTGAAGCATACCCCTCTTCTGGTACTTTCCGCTCTTTTGCTTTTAACCACAATATTTCCGGGATCAAAAGAGTATACTATATCGTTATGTATTAAAATTAGAGTCCGTTACATTATAATGATAAAACCATGTCAGAATTTGATTTAAAAGCAAAAAGCTGGGATACCCCATCCAAGATTGAACGCGCCCAAAGCATCGCCGATGCCCTCCGGTCCAAAGTATCATTATCCAAAAAGATGTCCGCTTTCGAATATGGTTGCGGGACCGGACTGCTGAGTTTTGAATTAAAAGATGAACTGGGTCCGATCACCCTGGCCGACAGCTCAGAGGGAATGCTTGACGTTGTAAGAGACAAAATCAAATCGGGTTCGGTAACCGACATGAAGCCGGTGAACCTGGATTTATCAAAGGACTCACTACCTGAGGAACGTTTCGATATCGTTTACACGATGATGACTCTTCACCATATCACGGACACGCAGCAGATACTCGAACAATTTCATGCGATTCTGAACACCGGCGGGTACTTGTGTATCGCAGATCTCGATAAAGAAGACGGCTCGTTTCACGGACATCATGTACACGATGTGCATAAAGGATTCGATCGTGGTGACCTCGCCGAAAAGGCAACGAAGGCCGGTTTTACAGATGTCGTTTTCACGACGGCCTATAAGCTGACCAAGGAAGTGGAAGATGATTCACAGACGTTCCCCATCTTCCTGATGGCGGCGAAGAAGGGATGAGGAACGAGAATTGATTTGCTTATCAAACCAGACAAGACAGTCTATGAATATCCGGCTGGTTGCAACAGTGACTCCCATTTCCATGGAAATGACAACGTTGGGTAAATAACGTCATGGCTTTCGATTGGTCTTGGATTTTGATATCATTTTGTTGCCATAAGATTTAGCCGATATAACCCAGGAAAGACAATGGAGCGTAAGCGTACGCCGATACCGATCGATGTTACCTTCTTTCAAAAAGAGCACGAGCAAGGTCACAACTATTCTGTACGTGAGACATTCTTAAAGATCTATAATTCCAATCACTGGAACAGTGAAAAATCCGCTTCGGGTCCGGGTTCGGATGACGTTCAGACGGCGGAGATACAGCAGGTCCTTCCCGGCCTGAACAATCTGCTTTCCGTGAAGACCTTCCTCGACCTGCCCTGTGGCGATTGCAACTGGATGAGCCACGTCGATCTGGGCGTGGACCGGTACATTGGCGGAGATATCATCCCGGATATCATTACCAAAAATCAGTCGAAATTTGAGGATGATACGCATCACTTCCAGGTCCTCGATATCATTAATGATCCCTTGCCGGATGCCGACCTCCTGCTCTGCCGCGACTGCCTGGTTCACCTTTCTAATGCCGATATCAAGAAAGCTCTCGATAATATCCGGGTGAACAACATCACCTACCTGCTGACGACAACCTTCACCGACTGCAAAGAAAATGCCGACATCATCACCGGCGACTGGCGCATCATCAACCTGGAGCGCCCGCCATTTAGCCTGCCTGCTCCCATGCTGATCATCAACGAACATTGCACTGAGGGGAATGGGACGTACTCAGACAAAAGCCTGGGTTTGTGGAAGCTGAAGTGATTCATTCATCAAACAAGGTTAGATAGTTGATTAATTGCATGATTTGCCACAACGGAATATTGGAATCTATGCATGCCATGGGAAACACCATCTGGGCCATAAGGAGACATTGATCCAAATATTTAAGATTTAGGACTATTATATCTTTAATTATCTGAAACGATTCCGATAACTCGGGCAACCCTAATAACAGGAGAACAACATTATTTATACAGCAATTTATGAAGCTTCCGGCCATAGGATTACTTTTAACGATTGCATCCCTTTTATTCAGCATATCTACAGTTCAGGCTCAAAATATTAATGGGAACTGGTATGGAACCATAAGAGACGGCGGGAAGGAATTTCCCGTCCTTTTCATTTTAAAATCCAGTCATAGACATCAGTTGTCCGGAGAAATCGTCACTCCACTGGGATCAAGGATGCTCAAACGCTGCCAGATTAATAGAGATTCACTTTATTTCATTGATAATTTCGGCTCGAATATCTTGCATCATTATGCCAAAGTGTATAGCGATTCTATCACGATGAAAATGAAGGGACTTTGGGGAAATAACAGATTCTATTATTTCACTCTGACACGAAAAAATACATTATCATCCAATGGTATCGGCCTGAAGGTTGACAGCCTCTTCGTTCAGAAGCAGGTTCCCTGATCGGCATGGTCAATCAAAGTCTGTCCATTATGATAGTTTTTTCCTTCGTCTGACAAACCGTCATTCCTTAAAAAAAATCACGGTTTTACTCTCAATACAATCATTATAAATATTTATAATAACCCCGGCTAACGTTCGCCTCATCTTTCTTCAGACCATAAAAACTGAAACTGGCTTTACGCAACAACTTATTTTACACCGTTATCATCACGTGAGTAACATGGTGCCTTCAATGATCTTATTTGGATCATAAGCTAATAAAAGAACCCGCACATCGTCCGTTCCTCTGAACAATTATTATGCTGTTTAACTACGCGCATTAACTCATAAAGATATATTAGTAAGTTAATGTTTTTTATCATTTTTTGACTCAAATATACTCATCCTTTACCTTGAAAAGGATTTCTTATCTATATACAACTCCTTTAGAAGAGAAGCCTTCACACCTAAACAAAGAGGGTAATATGAATATTAAAACCCACCCTGAATCCAATGGTGTTCACGGCGAAATCAAAATCGAATTTACTTTTGATTCTTCCACACTGAATATCACTGAATCTCCTTTTGGTATGCTTGTAGAACTGGAAGGTTGTCATCCTTCCGGCGAATTTGGCGGACCGTCCCTTCCCTCCAAATCGGTCCGGTTGGCACTGCCACCGTCAACCAAAATCATGGATCTTGAAACAAAGATTTTGAAATCAGAAACTGTTCTTGATGGTCCGGTATTGATTGCACCCCTTCAACCTGCACGTCCCGGACCTAAAAAGAGTCCAGGGAAATCAGATCCCAAAAAAAATCAATCAGGCAAAGAGGCCGGGTTTCAATCGTTCATCCCACGGTTGCGTGAGGAACCCTTTGCCGAATCGCCCAAGCCCACCGATTTTGTGCCGGTACGGCAGGATCTTTATGAGTTGGAAATGGCGAAGCCCCGGCCAACAATTCGACAAATTGAGTCGGAAGAAATGGGATTGAATCCCATCGTGACTCTTGAAATCAATCCACTCAGGTTCACAAAAAAGGGTGGAATTGAACTGTCCACTCAAATACAACTCATCGTAAGATACCAACCTGTTCTCTCTGTCAAACGTACAACCGAAGATACTGCTGGTCGTCAAAAGATGATCCCTCCCGCTTTCCCGAATCATGTATCCACGAGAACGCAGGCTGAGCGGTTATCCGAATTGACACGGATCTCTGTAATCAATCCCGAATGGGTCGTCGATATCTCGGATCTTTTGGCTCCGGTAGTGACTCATGCCGAGTATCTGATCATTACCGACAACTATCGCTGGGATCCGGTAGCGGTCACGAAAACCGGTACCGTCAATGGCAATATGATTGCCGAGTTTCAGCGACTTGCCGACTGGAAAGCCAAACGGGGGTTGACGACGCATGTGGCAACCATCAGCAATATCGTTGGCGGTGCTTACGGTGATTTCCGGACCGGTGCCCGAGATCTCCAGGAAATCATCCGGAACTTCCTGAAATTTGCCCATGCCCAATGGGGAACCACCTGGCTGGCACTGGGCGGCGACATCGATGTCGTTCCCATCCGCGAGATCATCGGTTTTGCCGACGGTTCGATCGGAAAATCATCGAACAATCCACCAAACATGAACCAATCTTTCTGGACCGGCACGTTCCTTAAGATGCAATCGGCGGGCCACTCACTGAATGATCCTCTTCTGAATGCTGAAAACGGATTGGCCATTCCCTATGATCCAACAGGCTCATCGGGGTCATCGCAACGGGGTTGGTATTTCACCACAAGTAATTCATACACAACCCGCTCTTCTGTTGCTACCAATTATATTCGGGTAAATGGGCCGGCAGCCGAGGTTAACGGAACCATTCTGTGGGTTTCCGAGGCCAACAGAATCCCAACGGATTTGTATTACAGCAGCCTGATCGGGGTTAACTATGATATCCCCGGCAAGCATGATTGGGACCTTATTGATAACGGCTTTTACGGAACGCATAATGACAATGCGGACATGGACGGTGTCGCGTACAAGACGGACATCAGTGTTGGGCGTGTTTCGGCAGATTCCGCAAGTCAGGCGAAGACATTTGTCGATAAGGTCATATCGTACGAAAGCTTCCGGCGACCTGACGGCGTGCAACTCAACGATACTTGGACGCGCAAGCTCCTGATCGGTGCTGCGAACTGGGGAGGTCGTGTTGGTATTTGGCCAACCGGGGCGAATCCCCCGGGCGATAACCAGTTCTATCATGCGTCGGGGAGTAACCACTCGCTGATTCGCCTGAGAGATGCCTTTACGACACTTGACTGGCGGCTGTTGGTTCAGGTTACCGAAACTGATATCCGCATCATGCCATACAGCAGATCTGCTTCCGGCAGTTCAAAGGGTTGGCATTATGCGAAATCGCAAACCGACTTGTCGACCAGTGAGCAGACGATCAGCATATTTGGTGCAACGTTCCACATACCGATACCGACCAACTGGGTTGTGGTTTATGGCCCGCCGGCCGAACTGGCGCCGCAGGTGTTTGTGTTTGATCTGACACAGGTTGACGGTTCGCTCCATGATCAGGAACAGTTGCGTGAACAGATAACCTCCGATCTGCAGGCTGTAAACAATGTATACCGGCTCTATGAAGATGACGTGGATATGACACCGGCGGAGAAAGCGGCAGCACCATATGAGCATCTTACTGAACAACGTATGTTTGATAAGATCAACGAGGGTCCGCACTTTGTCAGCTTATCCGGTCATGGCTGGTGGGGCGGTTGCTGCGGGTATAGTCTGAATACCGCTCAAAATGCCACCAACGGTTTCCACACGTACATCGCTTACGCCGACTCATGTTCAACCAACGAGTTCGATGTGGAGGATGCTGTCAGTGAAAAATCGTTGTACAACCCCAATGGGGGTGCCATTGCTTATATCGGCAATACCCGATTCTCGTGGATCGGTGTCGGTGACAATTTCCAACGGGCGTTTTTCCACCGGTTGACATCCACCAGGCACCTCGGACTGCTGAATGACGTCCGCTGTACGATGGTCAATGAAAATACCGGCTTCTGGAAACGGTATAACAAATGGGCGATCTTTGCCCTCAACCTGATGGGCGATCCTGAGATGCCGGTCTGGGTCGGCCCGCCAAATGACATGTACGTTGAGCTGAATCAGAACCTGGATAAACGCTATCCCTTTGAAGTTCAGGTCAAGCATCGTGCATTCCTGGGGATCCTCTTCCCGCTTGCCGGCGCACATGTAACGGTAGTGCAGGGATCTTTTATTCGCCATGCCAAGACCGATGCAAACGGCCGTGTATCATTTGATATCAATAATGCCCAACTGGGTAATATGGAAGTGACGGTAACTAAAATCAATTACCGCCCGGTCATCGAAACTGTTGAGATTGTCGGACCTGCATGGGTTACCGGTATGGTCAATGTTATCTCACACATGCATCAGTCTTCAAATGACACCTATATCAGGCTGAACCTGGCGACTTCATTGAACGGCTCAACCATGCGTGGGTGGTATGCTCAAAAGGCAAAACCCGATTACGGCATCATACTCGATGCGGCGACAGATGCCTACATCTCACAAAAACAGATCCACTTTATGGTAACGAGCATCAAGGAAGGTGGCACGATCGAAAAATTCCGTTTCGGGATATTCGAGATCAAACCACCGATACACCTTGCTGCAGAGGTCACCAAGACGGTAGCCGAGTTACCGAAGGCCGAACCTGTTACCAGGCTGACTGAAAACATACCTGCTACCGAAGAAACTCCGGCTGAACCGGAGGAACAGGTGATGTTTGAACCCGTAAAAGAACCGGTTATGGAAACCAAATCCGATAATTGATCTTTTACCCGCACTTTATAAGTACAGCCCAGTGGTCGGGATATGTTTATCCCGGCCACTTTTTTTATCAGAGCACAGGAGTCAGAATTCAGAAGTCAGGAGACAGGAGACAGGAGACAGGGTTAATCGATTGATCACTTTGGAAGTTTTTTGTTTAGCAACTTATATTAAATTGTTAAGAATAATGTGAACTTTCGATTTTTTGATGTCGGATAGGTACCATAAAAAATGTTACTACCGGAAAAATCCAGCATATTCACAATGAAGGTGATTTCCATATCTATGCCGATTCGGTAGAGTTTAACAAAACACTTGAGAATTCCATGGCTGTGTTTCCAAACTGGATGCTGATTGGAAAATTTGCGTACGGCCGTGATCATGGGATCCTGAGCCTTTCGCAAAGTTATTCGCAACAATACTCATATGTAATTCTGCTGAATAAGAAGCAGTAGCCGCCCTGCTACAAATCTAAGCTCATCTCCTTATCTTTCGGCTCGAAGTTCATAAAACTGATCGGATACTTCTTGAATCATTAC
>DATFNI010000137.1:0-6056 GCA_035266485.1 Balneolales bacterium | reverse complement strand
TCTTGAAGATTTTCTTCATCATCGGGAAGTACTTCTCCGACCGTTTCAGCCAGTTTTCCATTATCTCAGGCCGTTTGATCCACAGATAGGCAATTTGATTCTTGACCGGATGGTTCTCAACCAGAGGAACGGGCATCTTGGCTTTCGTGAGATTATCCGGGAGTACAAAGTAATTATCATCAAACCAATCGTTATTCTCAGAGAACATTTCATCACGAATGGCAAAGATGTCACCTTCCTGATCTGTAGGTGGTTGCTTCACTCCATAGAATTCCTGGTACTCCGTCATCACAGTACGATAAAGTTCGGTAAATCGCCTGTTTGATTGAATCTCCGGGTAATCGTTGAGTAACTTTTGAATATCGCTTAGTGATTCATGAATATATTTCTCAGCATTTAACGCGTCGTCTGAAACCTCAGACTGCAATGCGAGAACATGAATACGATAGATATCGGCTATGCGCTGAATAATTTCTTTTTGATAATCATCCAGCACCGGCCTGGACGGAGCCGCCTGAGACTCGTCGACATCAGCCGGTTCAAAAGGATTGGAATATGGAAGACGTATTTCTGGTAAAGACTGATAGTTGATGGGCAGCTTCTTGTGTTGTTCCTGGGCGCGGGCACTGACCGTCAGGAAAGTGAAGACAAGTATCAGTAGAAGTGCTCGTTTATGCATGGTTTATGCGTATTTTCCGTTAAAAGTCACTATAATGTGGATAACGCTAAAAATTGCGGGTCGGACAAGATCGGACAATGGAAGTATTGCCGTTATGATGGGTCCCCCTTAAGCGTATCGACCCACCTGGATTTTAATTAAGTTATTCACACGGGTTAAAAATAGCAATTTTTGTACCACACTTAGATTGCAATGAGGCGAAGCACGGTGGATCTGGGATAACCGGAATATAGTTATTGCATGTTCACTGTTTCGGTGTCCATCTCTGTACAATTGGAATTCTTCGCCCCCCGCCGTAGGCCTTGGGACTGATGCGAAGTCCCGGTGGCGCCTGCCTTCTTTTGTATTCATTGCGGTCTACCGCCCGAACGACCCATTGCACTATTTCAGGATTATGCCCCTGCCTGGTGATTTCAGCCGGCGAAAGCTGCTCTTCCACGTATGATCGCAAGATGGCATCGAGAATGTCATAATCAGGAAGGCTGTCACTGTCCTTTTGATCCGGCCTCAATTCCGCACTGGGCGGCTTGGTTAGAATGGATTCCGGGATGACCTCCCGTTTGTAGTAGTACTCATTCAACCAGCGGCTTACCCGGTACACCTCATTCTTATAAAGATCAGAGATCACGGACAACCCCCCGGCCATATCTCCGTACAGGGTGCAATAGCCCACCGATAATTCCGATTTGTTGCCTGTATTAAGGAGCATATAGCCAAACTTATTTGACAAAGCCATCAAAAGTACCCCACGCGCCCGGCTCTGAATATTCTCCTCGGCAACGTTGAATTCGGTATCCCTGAATACCGGATCGAGCGTCTCTATATACGTGTCATAGATTTTTTTTATGGGAAACTGGAGAAACTGGATGCCCAGGTTCCTGGCAAGTTTTTCAGAATCACTAACGCTTCCACCGGACGAGAAATGAGAAGGCATCGTCACACCAATCACATTTTCCGGTCCGACAGCCTCTGCAGCGATGGCCGCCGTCAGCGCCGAGTCGATACCTCCGCTCAAACCCAAAACCACTTTCTGTCCCAGACCGCTCTTCGTAACATAATCATGAAGACCCAGTTTTAGAGCATGAAAAACACGCTCCTCTTTACCCGACAAATCATGACCCGTCCCCGAAACAGGAGTCAGTGCCACGCCCGCAGTATCAAAATCCACATCGATATGATCTTCTTTAAACAAAGAAGCGCGACCGGCCAGATCGCCGTTTTTATTCAGAGCCATGGAATCACCATCGAAAATGATCTCCGTATTGGCACCCACCTGGTTAGCGTAGAGCATCGGAATGCCAAGTCTTTTCACATGATTCCTGAGCATCTGCAGTCTCAATTCGGGTTTCTTTTGGGTAAAAGGTGAGGCCGAAATATTTATCAAAATGTCAGCACCCAGCTCTTTGAGATTTCTTGCGGGATCGATATCGTAGGTATGATACTGAAACTCATTTTCGTGGCTCCAGATATCTTCACAAATGGTGATTCCGAGGTTTAACCCTTTGAAATTAACAGGTGAGAAATGCCGGTTTGGCTCGAAATAGCGGTACTCATCAAACACATCATACGTAGGTAACAACGTTTTATGGACGACAGCCCTGATCTTGCCTTCATTTGCAAGAATAGCCGAATTGTACATTTTACGGCCTGCCTGGTCCTCATGAGGAGTGATGGAACCAAATAACAACGCTGTTTTCCCAGTTTCTGCGACGATCTCCTTATTGCACTCATAAACATATTCCCGGAAATAATGGCGCTCCAGAAGATCCATAGGTGGATATCCCAGAACGCACAATTCAGGCAGAATCAAAAGGTCTGCACCACTCTCTTCGGCCTCAATCAGCGCACTGAGAATGCGATCCCTGTTACCGTCTATATCACCGACCGTTGGATTAAGCTGTGCTATCCGAATCTTCATTAGTTGTCAGTTGTCAGTTGTTCGTTGTTCGTTGTCAGTTGTTAGTGCAAGGCATATAGGCTATCACCTGGTATTTTATGCAACCAACCATATATCCTTATCCCCCTATTTCCATATTTCCATTCGAATCGAACACCTTCTTCCCTGCCAACCATGTCTGAATGACTTTCGTTTTCCATATGTGATCAACGGGTGCTTCAAAATAATCGGTATCCACCAGAATGAAATCGGCCCATTTGCCCGGTTCGAGACTCCCGGTCACTTTTTCCTGGTGTGCGGCATAAGCAGCATCCAGTGTAAAAGCACGGAATGCCTGGAGCCGGGTTAACTTTTCCTCAGGATACCAACCACCTGCCGGATTCCCGGAGTGGTCCATCCGGCTGACGGCGGCATATAAGCCCCAAAAGGGATTGGCCGATTCGACGGGAAAATCCGAGCCGCCGGCAACGACCGTTCCCTGCTTTAAAAATGTCTGCCAGGCATAGGCTCCTTCCATACGGTCTTTACCAATTCTCTGCTCAGCCATATTCATGTCGCTCGTCGCATGTGTTGGCTGCATCGATGCTATGACCTTAAGCTTTTTGAATCGTGGAATATCCAGAGGATCAACAATCTGTGCATGTTCGATCCTGTTTCGCAGCCCCTGGTCGCCAAACTCGTTAAAGGCCTTTTCAAAAGCATTAAGCACCGTGCGATTGGCCCGGTCGCCGATGGCATGAACATTGACCTGGTATCCTTTGCCGGCAGCTTTCAGGACCATCGCATTCAGACTTTCCTGGTCATGAAACAAGATGCCGGAATTATCAGGATCATCGGAATAGGGTTCCAGCAGAGCCGCACCGCGGCTGCCCAAAGCGCCATCCTCGAACAATTTCACACTCCTGAGCGCGATTAGATCGTCAAATTTGGAAATGACCGGACCATTTGCAGAAAGGGAGTCAAAATCGGCATCTGTTCCTAAGATCATGGCATTGATACGGGTTGTTATTCTCCCCTCAGCCGCAAACTTCTCATACAGTTCCCAGTTGCTTTTCATAATTCCAGGATCCGTGACGGCGGTCAGCCCCACTTCCCGAAGTCGTTGCAGTGCCTTTTCAAGCGCCAGCTCATCTTCTGCTTCTGATCTTTTGGGAATTATGTTTTCTATCAGGTTCATTGCCGCGTCGATCAGAACACCAGTCGGATTGCCGTTGCCATCACGCAGGATCTTCCCGCGATGCGGATCGGGCGTGTCAGCCGTTATCCCCGCTTTTTCAAGAGCCGCACTGTTTGCCCACCCGGCATGCGAGTCGACCCGGCTAAGCCAAACCGGACGGTCAGACATTACAGCATCAAGGTCCTCAGCCGTTGGGAAAGCTCCTTCCGTCCACAATTCCTGGTTCCATCCCCTGCCTCTGATCCACGGCAGATCCGGGTACTGATTTCCATATTCCCTAACCCGGGTTACTGCTTCTTCAACAGACCGGGCACCCGTCAGATCGACATCGAGCAAAGCATATCCAAGGCCTGAAACGTGACCATGAGCATCAATCAGGCCGGGTAAAAGGACATATCCGTTACCGTCGATCTTATCTGCGCCAGAGTACTTTCTCTCCAGCTCTCCAATCGATCCTATTTCAACGACCTTCCCGTTCTTTAAAGCCATGGCATCAAAACGTGCCAGGCTATTTGATCTGAGCGTGTAACCTTTGATGTTGTAAATGAGATGCATATGATAATCGTTGATTATCTTCGTATAAAGGAGAAAATCATACCGAATCGACCGGCCAATAAAAAAAGTGTACTAAATCTCATCGGAGTATTATTATGTACCATATCTACGATCAATCGGAAAACGCCAAAGTAAAAAGAATTTCTTTCATAACTAACAATTGACCGACCTGCAAAATGGCCTTGCCTATACCTGAATATGATCTGGAGGACATCCGTTTTGAATTGCTTGGAAAAGAAAGCATAGACAAAATACGTCCGGTTAATCGTACTCTTTTTAAAGAGGATCGGATCATCAATCACTATCACCACCCTGATGTCATCCTCATCACTGCCAGCCTGCATGAGGTTATTGTGGGTTTTAAACTCGGTTATGGTCGTAAGGACGCCTTCTATTCGGCTAAAGGTGGTGTGCTGGAACCATTCCGCCGCAAGGGAATCGCCAGAGAGATGTTGCGCCTGATGATGGCTGAGGCTTCAAGACGAAATTACAAGCGGTTCCGTTTCGACACGTTCCCCAATCGTCACTCCGGGATGCTGATACTC
This sequence comes from Balneolales bacterium, assembly GCA_035266485.1. GTDB lineage: Bacteria > Bacteroidota > Rhodothermia > Balneolales > DATFMH01 > DATFNI01. The sequence continues at coordinate 1,203 of DATFNI010000137.1, read as the reverse complement.
GCCTTAAATGAAGGGTTCAGGGTCACAAACGCCCTCTGGAATGACTATTACAGCGATTTTCAGATCGAGATGGAGAAGACCCTGTAGAACCTTTTCATTTCTTTTTCATCATCATATCCACATGGACGGTGTCATAAGGAGGTTTGAGTTTTAACGTGATATTCACTGGTTTACTAATAGTTGTGTCTCTCAGACCCTGTTTCTCAAAATGGATTCTGATGCATTGAATATTCGGCGCATAATATAAACTCCCAAAGGGTAGTTTATATCTGCCGGATGAATATGTAAATGACTTGCCCTATGATTCTACGAATGGTGATATTGGCAAAACCGGAAGTTTTTTTCCTGACGTATCCGCACTACAAGCTTGTTTATACGCTTCAAGAGTGATGTATACGCTATCAAGAGGTACGTCATTGGCATCCCTGACGGAACCTTGCATATATGCGATTGTGCTAAATAAATCGCCTGGTGCTGTTGTTTTATGGCATCCAATAAATAAGGATAGAAGAAACAAACATAATACTTTTTGTTTCATAACTACTTCCCCTTCAAAACAAAATCCACCTGCATACTGTCGTAGGGTGGCTTACTTTTGAAATGTTTGATTAATGACGCAGGCAGAGTATCGGAAGCAGGTTCGTATTGAGCACTATCAGGCGGAATGGCACTGGCTGTATAACATGGACTTGGTCCCTGACCACTACCGATTATGACAAATATGCCTGAATACATTCCTTCTTCATTTGTTTTGTAAGTTGCGTATTCTCCAGCAAGACTGTCACACCCCATGGGAAAATGGGTCACTTGCACCTTACTGCCAGCTACCGGCTTACCACTGCTGTCAGAAACTGTTCCGTAAACATATACAGAGGACGACGGCCAGTTATCTATACAACATTTGATTTCATTTTTTCTACAGGAAATCATGAGTAGGCTGATAATGCTTGCTATCAAATATATACTACTGTGTGAAATATGCATTTTCATTTCTTTAGCATACCTAAAAGGGCTTGAATGGAATCGGTTCTGGCCGTAACCGGGTTGTTGGGATGATCAAAATAAGCAATCAGATGATCAATCCTGTTCGCCCGGTGCCAGACCCCGCTGTAATACACTTCGCCTGTTTTGATGATATCCGGCTATATAGAAACCTGTGTCCTTGTTCAAATAAACCATGTTAAAACCAATGGAGCCGTATGA
>DATFNI010000136.1:0-2356 GCA_035266485.1 Balneolales bacterium | reverse complement strand
TATGTGGATCCGCTGATGATGAAATTTGCTTCCTCAGCAGCCCATATCACCGGGGGGCGATATGCCTCCTCAGAAACATTCACATGGATGATAGAGCATTTCCGCGCCAAGCTCTCGATTTGCAAACCGATACTCGACCAGGTGTTTCTGTCGGGTATCAACCATGTATTTTACCAGGGAACCCCATATTCGCCGAAAGGTGCTAAATGGCCGGGATGGCAGTTTTATGCCTCTGTCGATTTCTCACCATACAACACATTCTGGAAAGATATCCCGGCGTTTGATCACTACATCGCCCGTTCCCAGTCATTCCTGCAGGCCGGGCAGCCGGATAATGACTTCCTGGTCTATTGGCCCATACAGGATGTCTGGTATTCGTTGAAGGAGCCGCTCGCCTTCATGTTTGCGACGGGTGATATCAATCAATGGCTGCAGCCAACCGCTTTTTATTCGGTCGTCAAAAAGATGACCAACGATGGCTACACTATGGATTACATTTCGGATCGATATCTGAAGGAGACAAAAGCTGAAAACGGTTCGCTTAAAACACCCGGAGCCTCCTACAAAGCACTGGTCGTTCCTCCGACGCGGTTCATGCCTCTCAAGACTTTTGAAGCGATTCTGAACCTGGCAAGAAACGGGGGCAAGGTAATCTTCATTGACCATCTGCCGGAAGATGTTCCCGGGCTGCATGACCTGGAAGCCCGCCGAAAAGAACTGAACAAGTTGATCCGGTCTTTGCCGGTCAGATCAACGTTTCAGACCGCTCAAAAACAATCACTTGGTAAAGGAGCACTGATTACAGGAAATAACATTGAAAAGACCATCCGGTTAAGCGGGATACCGGAAGAGCAAATGGTGAAACGTGGCCTGGAGTTCGAACGCAGGAAAGTGGACGGCGGCTATGCATATTTCATCGTAAATAACCAGGCGACCCATGAGATAGACGGCTGGGTTCCAATATCCGTTTCTGCAAAATCGGTCGCCCTATTTGATCCCTACAATGACAAGTCCGGTGTTGCGCAGTTTAGAGAAACCAGGCATGGTCCCGATAAAACAGAAGTATACATCCAGCTTAAACCTGATCAGAGCCTGGTTCTGCGGACATACACTAATCAGATAGCCACCGGACCGAAATGGGATTATTACCAACCTGCCAACGGCGAGCATCCGGACATACTGACCGGAAACTGGCACTTTTCTTTCACCCAGGGATGGCCAAAAATACCGGGACATTTCACGATGAAGCACCTGAAATCGTGGACTAGCCTAAACAAGGCGGCCCAATCATTTGCCGGAACCGGAACCTACACCACTACTTTTACCTTGCCACGTGAAAAGGCAGACAACTGGCTGTTGACTCTTGGTGTTGTGGATGCCAGTGCGCGGGTTCGTGTCAACGGTCACCCGGTCAGTATTCTTTGGGGTGTTCCTTTTGAAGCGCGTATCGGGAAGTACCTGAAGAAGGGCAGAAATCGCCTGACGATCGAAGTGACGAATACTGCTGCAAACAGGATCGCCGATTACGACCGGAAGGGGATAGACTGGAAGAAGTTCTATGATATCAACGTGGTTAACATGCAGTATAAGCCCTTTGATGCGTCAAATTGGAAGACGGTGCCTTCTGGTCTGCTTGGCCCCGTTAATCTCATGCCGCTTAAAAGGATGAAATTTTAAATCGGAATTATTGCCAGAAAACTTACAAAATGAACCAGATCAACTTTACACTGATGCTGTCATCCTGATGCTGTTTTTGCTTGCAAAACAGCGTAGGATCTCGCTTGAATCTGGTAGCGATCACTTCAGTTGCATCAATCGTTGCCATATTCCAGCGTCAGAGGACGTAGACTTTTTTGCGCATTGGTTCCATCGTCAATATAGTTCGGTTTCCCAGGATCGAAGCAACTTTACTTATTCCCACAGTGGGCGAAGTCCGCGAGATCCTTCGGTCCGATACAACCGTTTCCTGGTTGATGGTAGGGGTTTGGGCCTCATGATGACATCTCCGTGTTTGGCTAGTAATCGTAACATATCAGTGTCAGTTCCGGAATGTTATGGAAAATAATGACAAGAGCAGGAAACATCATTCAATATCGAGAAAGGACTTCCTGAAAAAAAGCCTTGCCGCCGGATTTTTCCTTAACCTCGGTTATTTCCCATTTCGATTTTATCCGTCTTTTGCTTTACCGGATGCGAATCATGGCGATATCATTTCTGAAGGGAACCGTTTATTTGTTGAAACCCAAAAGGGATACTGGCACGACAAGATCCGTGAACTACGATATCGCCCGAATGGAACGGATTTTGTAATCACAAACGGCAAGCAGCGGTTTAACCGGGCTCTTTACGGAACGCA
>DATFNI010000135.1:0-3345 GCA_035266485.1 Balneolales bacterium | reverse complement strand
GGTCAGTGCGTGGCAGATCACCGCGACGTTTGTCCGTTCACGATTCAGCTTTCCCCAACTATGGTAGGCAATCTGGGGCTTCGCCAGTTCAAAACCGGACTCGGTAATGAATGAATCAGTGAAACGATGTATGTGAGCACCTTGACTCATTTGTAAAATCAGATCAAAAAATAAATATCAGTTATATTCTAAAGCAGAAATAAAAAACACGTTGCACACATCCGAAGGATCGATCCCGGAATGAGACAACCAGTAAAAAACTGGCTGCCACACTACCGGTTATCGAGTATAAAACATGCGATTTTATGCAGTGACTGCAACATGGTTAAACGCATTTTCAAAGTCATCGATGATATCGTCGATGTGTTCGATACCAACGGAGACGCGGATCAGATCTTTTGTAACACCGCTTTTTATCTGGTCTTCGTCCGTCAGTTGCTGGTGTGTTGTTGACGCCGGATGAATAACCAGTGTCTTGGCATCACCAACATTAGCCAGGTGGCTTGCCAGCTCCACATTGTTGATGAACTCCTTGCCGGCATCCAAACCACCTTTGATACCAAATACGACGATGGAACCGAAGTGATCCTTACGCAGGTATTTTTTTGCATTTTCATGGGATGGATGATCCTTGAGACCGGGATACCATACCCAGTCAACCTGTGGGTGTTCGCTGAGCCACGTAGCAAGTTTCATGGCATTCTTGTTGTGGCGTTCCACACGCAGCGACAGCGTTTCAAGTCCCTGCAGTAACAGGAAGGCATTGAACGGGCTGGCCGCAGGTCCGAGGTCACGCAGGCCTTCAACACGGGCACGGATGATGAAGGCGATGTTTCCAAAACCACCATCGGGACCGAAGACATCGGTGTAAACGAGACCGTGATAGCTGGGACTGGGGTCGTTAAGAAGCGGGAAGTCGCCTTTTCTCCAGTCGAATTTCCCGGAATCAACGATCAAACCGCCGATTGACGTACCATGGCCACCGATCCATTTGGTTGCCGAGTGGACAATAATGTCGGCGCCGTGTTCGATCGGGCGGCAGAGATACCCGCCGCAACCGAAGGTATTGTCGACTATCAGCGGGATGTTATGACTGTGAGCTACTTTCGAGATACCTTCAAAATCGGGAACGCTCAGTTTTGGGTTGCCGATTGTTTCCACGTATATCGCTTTTGTATTGTCCCGGACGGCCTTATCGAAATCAGCAGGATCATCGGAATCGACAAAACTGGTTTTAATGCCAAGGTTAGGCAGGGTGTTGGCCAACAGGTTGTGTGTTCCGCCATAGAGACGGCTGGAAGCAACGATATGATCGCCGGAACGGGCAATATTCGTGATGGCAAGTGTTTCAGCCGACTGTCCGGAAGCGGTTGCCAGAGCTGCGGCCCCGCCCTCCAGGAGAGCTATCCGCTGTTCCAGAACATCGCAGGTCGGATTCATGATCCGGGTGTAGATGTTGCCGAATTGCTTCAGTGCAAACAGGTTGGCAGCATGTTCGGTATCATCGAAGTTGTACGATGTTGTCTGGTAAATTGGAACGGCTCGGGACCCGGTCGTCGGATCGGGTTCTTGTCCGCCGTGCAGTTGCAGCGTTTCGAATTTATATTGAGTTACCTTGTCTTTATTCATTGCGCGTTTTATTTACGAGGTTGACGTTATTATGAGGCCAAACAGCCGTCATTCCAACAAGAAAGAAGGGAGGTCATTTCCGGAAGCAGCCGGCGGAACAGAAGAAAACAAAAAAGCCTCTCCCGCAAAGATGATTGGAAGAGGCTCAATAACTATAAAACATTAAGCCAGCTTTCTCATCTTCCCCGGGTATAAACCTCCGAGCTGGAATTAGCACCTGACACTCCGGTTTGCACCGGACCCGGTTGCTAAGGCTTCATAGGGCCAGTCCCTCCGCCTTTCTGGATAAGAATATTCAGCTTTCAGCCAATGAAAGAACAAAAAAACGATCTGGTTAAATTTCAACTAAATCGATAAAAATATAGTGAATTTCTCTGAGAGATGGCAAAATTTTTCAGTCCGCGCCGGCCGGTCTGAATTTGCCATTTAACCATTTATTTTTCCAACTGAAGTATCCATGCTGTTTTTGCCGGTAAATCCAGGGTGTTCAGATTGTTTATTGTCTTTCCCGTTGTGACTTCCAGGGCTTTATCAAATCCATTCATCCGTTCTGCGAAATGGGAAGTATTCAGCGTTATGTCTTTATCATTTAAATTCAAAACGACCATGATCGTTTCCTTTTCATTATACCGGAAGTAGACATAAACGTCATTTTGCGGCACAAACTGCATGAGATGGCCGCTTTCCAGCACGGGATGACTATCCCGGAAATGTGCAAGTTTACGGGTGTAATCAAAGATTTCATTCTGCAGCGGCGTGCGTCCCGCTTCGGTGAACGCATCATGCGGGTCGCCAGGCCAGCCACCGGGAAAATCCTTGCGCACATTGCCGTCGGCTCCGTTTTTCAGGCTCGACATCATGATTTCATCCCCATAATAGATAGTTGGGATGCCTCTAGTAGTGAGCAGAAAAGCCGTGGCCATCTTGAAATAATCCTTATCCTTCTTGATGATTCCGCCAAACCGGTCGGTGTCATGATCGTCCAGGAAAATCACATTATTAAAGGGATTGGTATACAGGAAATCCTGGGAGAGCGTGTTGTAAAGATGCATGACTCCGTTTTGTGAACCGGGTTTTGCCGTAAAAGCATCAGTCGTGGCAAACCACAAAGCATAATCGGTGATGCTTGGAAGATGAGAATTATAGCCGTCTTTGTTGTGCGTGTTTTCCTGCCAGTAAGAGGCAGTACCTACATCCGGTGACCACACCTCGCCGACAATATTAAATTCGGGGAATTGCTTTTTGATGGCCTGGACCCACCTTGCCATGAAATATTTATTGTTGAAGGGAAAGGTGTCCATGCGGATACCATCGATTCCCGAATACTCTATCCACCAGAGGGTGTTTTGAATCAGATAGGTAGCTTCCAGCGGATTGCTTTGGTTCAGGTCGGGCATTGCCTTTACAAACCACCCCTTTTCCATTTTGTTCTGATCGTAATGAGAGCCATATGGGTCAGAGATGGCCGATAGATCAAAATTGGACTGTCCATATTTATTATAGTTGTGTACCCAGTCCGGTGTGGGCAGATCTTTCATCCACCAGTGATAACTGCCGATATGGTTCATCACCTCATCCATGATGATTTTGAGACCCTTTTCATGAGCCTCTTTCACGAGGTTCACGTAATCCTGGTTCGTGCCGAAGCGCGGATCTATTTTATACAGGTTGGTAGCCGCATACCCGTGATAGGAGTGGTACCATGCGGGCATGTTG
>DATFNI010000134.1:0-12185 GCA_035266485.1 Balneolales bacterium | reverse complement strand
TTCAAAGTGGGAGAGGGTCTCGGTGTCGTATGCCAGCGAAACCAGCAGACCGTCAACGCGACTGTCAAACATGGTCTTTGCGTTAGCAATCTCCTTGGAAACGGTCTCCAAAGACTGACTGATCAGCAAGTTGTAGTCGTTTTCATTAGCAACTTTCTCCATCCCGGAGAGTACCCGTGACATAAAATCGCTATTGAGCCGTGGAACAATAACGCCAATCGTATTGGATTTTTGCCGTCGAAGGTTACTGGCAAAAGTGTTGGCGCGGTAGCCGAGCTCTTCGGCCATCTGGATGATTCTTTTTTTTGTACTATCCTTTATGGCGGGATGATCATTCAGAGCCCTGCTCACAGTAGCAGGGGACAGATGCAATTTCCGGGCTATATCGTATATGGTTACCTCGTTACGTTCTCCCATAAATCAATTAAATAATAATGAAAACTTTCCGGTGCTTTATCACCACAGACTAAGCCTTTTTAATAAGGATATACAAGACACCTGAATTGATATATTAAATCCTTAGCCATTGTTACACTGTTTATTTTTATAAATAGTATGAACGTAGACAGGCCAATCATAAACAATTATCCAAAATATTAAGTTTTATGAAAAAACGGTAATTAAAGTATTGAGTCACAACCTTGTCTTTGGTGAACGATTGTAAAAAATGTCCTGTTAACTACTTGAATTTTAGTGTACTAAAATGGCACGCTCAACAAAGTAACACAGGAGGTATCCAATAATGAAGCTTTCACATATCAGCACTTTCGTACTCTTTACAGTCCTTGCTATCGCCGGTTGCAGTAAGAAAAGTGGAAACATGAATAAGGAACAAACTATGTCTCAGAATGCGACGTTGTCCGAAATGAATGAAGCTACGGCGAGCAACAGCAACTTCATGGCCGATCTGTCGGGCAGCAACGAAGTTCCTGATGCCGTTACCACCAATGCGAGTGGCAAGGCCTATTTCAGAGTTAGTAACGACAGCTCGAGGATCTACTACACGGTGGATTTAGCCGGTGCGGATAGTGTTAAGATGGCACACATTCATTATGGGTCTTCTTCTCAAAACGGACCTATTGCTGTATGGCTCTTTCCCCAGGATGCCAGTCCTACACTGGTTCCGGGGCCGGTCAATGGCACGTTACAAGAAGGCGTCATAGCAGACAGTTCACTTAGCGGGCCGTTTGAGGGAAAGAAAGTGATAGATCTGATCCATGCCATGCAGCACGACAGTGCCTATGTTCAGGTTCATACGGCTGCACACCCCGAAGGCGAGGTTCGTGGCCAGATTAAAATGAAATAACAGACGTTTCAGATTCTTTCAAAAGGTCGTGAATCAGGATCACGGCCTTTTTTATTGAGCGATTGAGGGGCAAGTGAATAACCTATCCAGTGTGCTTGGCATCGTTAGAGAGCCTGCGTATATTCGGCATTTGAATCGTTGTTAAGCAGTATCGGAGGATCCGTAATGGAGCATGAACCCATATATGATCAAAATCCAAAGCCGGTTTCGATCGGTGACTGGATGATTACCATCTTGATAACAGTAATCCCAATTATCGGGTTTATAATGCTATTTGTGTGGGCTTTTGGCGGAGGAAGCAACCCAAGCAAGGCAAATTGGGCCAAAGCTACCATTATCTGGTTCGTGGTCGCCATAGTGATGTATGTCGTCTTCTTTATTTTTGTTTTCCCCCATATGTTCATCACCAACTCAACAACCTACTTTTAAGAAACAACCTTTCCCGGTTTCAGGCGACTTAAACCAACAACACCCGACATAAGTATGGCGAGATAATAATCAAAGAACAAAAGGCAAATCACAAATATTCACCTCGTTAATGGGTTTGGTCATTATGTATCTGACCTTTATTTGTCATTTGAATTTTGCGATTTGCGATTTTTGTGGGATGAGTCCTTATCTCAAACGCGGGCTAAACTACACGATCTCCGGTTTTGAGCCGTTCCTCCAGGCCCTTCCGGGTATTGCCGGGCTTTTCAGGGATCTGGTCCATTGCATATTCCGAGAGTGCCGTGATCGTCAGGCTTGGATTGACGCCCAAATTGCAGGGTATAATCGACCCGTCGAGTATGTACATGTTGGGGTAGCCATACACTTCAAAACGATCATTAATGACTCCATTCGCCTTGGTCTCACCCATGGGGCAACCACCTATGATATGAGCAGTCGTCGACATGTTAAACATAATTTCGTGAATGGCATTCAGTGAAATACCTCCGACTTCTTTGGAATAACGATGCATCACTTCCTGACCAACCGGGATGTAGGCAGGTACTCTTTTTTGTCCCCGGTTATCGATGACCATCCGTCCGCCGAGCAGCCCGCGTTTCCATTTCATGCGCATGGCATTTTCGAGAGACTGCATGATTAACAGGAAGACCGAGTTTTTTGCAAAGTTGAAATTGAAGAGCATTCGAAGCAACTGTCCCGGATGAGTGAAAAGAACGCCAATCATTTTGAAGAAACGATTTACAGGAGTGGGATGGTCAGCGGCAAGAGTGGCAAGACGCCCCATCATCCCGGAACCATCCGGGTACTTACAGATCTGGACGTTTGTATGTTCATCGGGACTAAAAACCGATGTTATTGCCACTCCATTATTGAGCTTGGTTGACGCAGCCGACGAGCCGCATAACGACTCGGAGTTTGTTCGAAGGTTTTCTCCCAACTGATCCGACAGATTGGTAAGAGTACCCAGCTTATATTTTTGTCTGAGTAAAAGATCAAGTGTCCCGAGAACGCCACCTGAAAAAATGATCCCCCTGGCTATAAATTTCTGCGGCCGGCGCACGAACCATGCCGTACTCTTACGCGTATGAACAAAGTACAATCCATCCCGATGTTCAACCCGGATTGCCGTTGTTTCCGGCATGACAAGCGCGCCATTTTTCTCTGCAAAGTAGAGGTAATTCTTATCCAGTGTGTTTTTTGCATTATAGCGGCAGCCTACCATGCATCCTGCGCACTGGATGCAACCCATTCGTTCAGGGCCATATCCCTTGAAGTAAGGATCGACCTGCTTTTCCGGATCCCCAAAATACACGCCGACATCCACTGGGGTGAATGTCGGGCCTCGGTTCATCGCTGTTGCTACTGCCTTGAGAGCCTCATCCTCGATACCTGGCGATTCGAACCTTGTGGATCCCAGCATAAATCGGGCTTTTTTATAAAACGGTGCAAGCGTTGATTTCCAGTCGCGATAGTGCGACCAGACCGGATTATTAAAAAAAGCATCGGGCGGGAACATATGCGTATTGGCATAAACAAGACTGCCGCCGCCGACTCCCACACCACTCAGAATAAATACCTGGCGAAACAACGTGATGTTCTGCAACCCAAAACATTTGAGCAACGAGAGCCAAAGATATTTCCTGATATTCCAGTTTGTTTTAGGAAAATCGTTAGCACGCAAACGCTTGCCTTTCTCAAGTACAAGGATATCATAGCCCTTCTCGGATAAGCGCATGGCCGAGACACTTCCCCCAAATCCCGATCCGATGATGATGTAGTCGTATATTTTTTTACCAGCCATATAAGTGCCATTTAAAACTACTTCTACAGCTTACGAAAAAAGGCAATTAAAATCGCCGGTTATCTGGCTGAAACACCGTTCACTTACATGTTTTTTACGGATATATAGCAACAAATATCAATGAATGGGTTGGAAACCGTATTGGCGAAGAACTTACCTGGGGCCGACCTGGCTCTACGAATCTAAACCCGGACTATATCCGGGGCTTTTCAAATTAAATACGCTGCGGGTGGATTTTGGTCTTCATTTGACATGGTATCCCTGTCTGAATTATGCAGAAACATAATATTATACCGTTTAGTCATGGCAAATGAAGTCTGAACGGACTTGAATATGAATAGCCCCGTCCGCCGTAGTGGCCGGGGCCAAATCATAGCGTATCAGAACCCCGAACGGGGTTTAATATCCCTCACGAAACCTGCTTGTTTAATGAATAAGGGGGTGGGATATCTTCTCTCATCTTGAACTCACGTTACATACTAAAAAAGGATGCCATCGTTTGAATCGTATGGCATCCTTTGAAAAGAAAAATTATAGAGTGCCCTTTTTAATTACTACCGGAAGTATCGGCAGGAGTTTTGGAAGGCTTCATTTTCATCGACCTGGTGGCCTTTTTCATCTTCTGAACGCTGCTTTTTCCTTTCATGGCTTCCGAACGCATAGCAACAAATTTCTCATGTTGTTCAGGGGTCAGAATCGTTTCCATTCGCGCATGCGTCTCATCACGCAACTTTGTGAAGGAGGTATGTTGTTCATTACGGTTTTTGACAACCGACCGGATGGAATCCTGTTTTGTGAATTCTTCGGCCAACAGCGATTTGAATTGCCCTTTCTGTTCTTCGGTCAGATTCAAGTGTTTATTCCAGTAAGCCACGGCATTTTCCGCTTTCATTTCCGGATTCGCCTTGGTTTTGGTCATTTTTTTATTTTGAGCTGATACTGTGGATACGCTCATTATGAAAATAACCAACAAAGTACCCAGAATCAGTCCGGTCAAACGGACAATGTGGGATTGTGAATATAGAGTTTTCATAAGGATAGGTGGGACAGAGTTAATGTTGGGTTTAGATTGGTTTGAAGTCTTGCATGTCGTGATTCCTTTACAGGATAGGCATCGGCCACAAACGATCATGCTTGCGACTGTAATTGGAATTCAAGACACATTCCTATATAACGTAAAAGAAGAAAAAACAGTCATATTTGTTGAGGTAATTACAAATATTTAATGTTAGGTCCCACAGTGAATGTGATTTGCTCCTGTCGTTCAGAATTAGCGAAAATGCTTATTTATTGCCCAAATCTTCGTGCCAATGTGAAGCTCCTGAGTGCCCCTAGTGGTTATTTGCAAGCTGTAAGTCTTTACCACCATGGGCATAAAGAAACCTCCATCTCTGAGTATTTATCCAAACTTGTCGGTATTTGGGTATTGTTGTCCGGGAAAGAGAGGATGAAGATATCAGGCTATGACTCGATCATCTTAAACTATTTTCAATAACTCAGCTCCGTATCAGGTACTGGAACTTCACGAAAAATTCCCTGTTAGCGGGTTTGAATCCGTACGGCTCCCGGAACTTGTTCATGTAATCGGTCATACCCGCGTAGAAGATCGTGAAGGGATTGAGTTTGTAATATACGAGCGGATAGATTTGAAGCTGGTGGGCAAACGTATCGTACTGCCCGATCATGCGTACGAACAAGTGGGACGTAAAGTTATAGGATGCGACCATGCGTGAAATATCCCCGCTGTACAGCACCGTGTCGGCGGACAGGGAGGTGAGGCGAGAGAAATTGTACGACAGATCGACATTGAGCCTGGGCGTCGGTTTGACCGTAGCGCTTATCGAGTAGCTGTACCCATGACCCAGGCTCGGAGTATCACTACGGTAGATATACCGGCCTCGCTCGTAGTGGGCAGACAATGATAATGCATTCAGAGCGTCTGAATTCAGGTTGAAAAAAACACGGTGGACGCCGGTAAAAAAGACCCCGCGGAATTGTTCATCATTTAAAGGAAGGTAAGATACGCTGAATGAAGTCTGCGCCTTGAACTGATTCCACATATCCAGATTGAGCCATCGCTCCATGAGCCTGCCGCTGTAATCATACCTGATGAAACCACTGGTCGTAATATTGCCGTTGTCGATGAAGCCGTTGTTGGGATAGTAGGAAAAATTTTGACTAGCGTTAATGCTGCGTTCATCCGTCCTGGTGAAGTATCCTTCCTGTGCCTGGAAGGTAGGTGCAAAACTGTTGTACTTCACATCAAAGCTGTAGTATTTGGCGCTTCTTTGGAATTCGAGGCGGAATGCCGACCCGTCATATTTTTGGCCATTAAAAAAAGCATCGTACTGTGAATGACCGAAGGTATGATTATCAATCTGGTCGTTGAGTGTCGTATCATTCAACTCCTGTGTATTTGAATATGCATACTGGCCCGAGAAGTAGTAATTCTCCAGCATCTTGATATTCCAGTCAACACTGGCTACATAATTGTGGGCCTGGTTGATATTGCGGGTGGTAACGATGCCGCCAATGTATGAATCTGATCCCAGGCTGTACTTTGGCCGGATGACATTGGTGTAAGCGCGAAGACTTGAATTCACGAACGAGCTGCCCTCGAGACCCGGAATGATGAAATTGCTGTTCCTGTCGTAAGCGGTCAGGTAAACAAAGGAAAGATTTCCGCTTTTCTCCACGGCCTTGCCGGCAAGCAGCGGGTCGCTGATCATACGCGAGTAAAACAGGTCCAGATTCGTGGAGTAGAGGCTGGAGCCTTCCATAAAGAATGGCCTTTTCTCCGGGTAAAAGATGGCAAACGTGTTGTTGACGCTTATCTGTGTGGCGTCTGTCTCTACCTGGCTGAAATCGGGGTTCACCACGGCATTCAGCGTGAGCGATGAGTTGGGGGAATAGGAAATGCTGCCGCCTGCACGTACTCTGACCGGATTATTGATGAAACCCGATGTAGGATCTTCCGAGTCATTGATCGATCCGGATTGCGTGCCAATCACATAAGGCAGTACTTCAACCGTGTTATGGTTTTTGATGTGTTTCATATCGACGAAGCTGCCCATCTGGCACATGAGGCAGGGGTTGTTCAGATCAATCCGTGACCATGAAAACTGGTATCGGCTGGAGCGGGGATAGTTGCGTAATAACTCAACGGACCAGTTTTGTATGTCCCGGTTGGGGAAGTGTAAACTTTTAAATGGAATGGCCATTACAGCAGTATAACCGGTGTCATTGATGGCTCCTTTGGAATACCAAAGCGCATCGAAGCTGCCGTCCTCATTATTGCCGGTTCGCATCAGATCCGACTGGATACCCTTGGGGTTGACGAAGAACTCATAGGCATTTTGATGATTATCGTATGGATCGATAATGGCACCCACAAAATCATCCTGAAAGTCATTGTCCCTGTCGGTGATATGTGCTCTGATTTGATCGGGATGGGGATCCCGGCATACAAACCCGATGTAAAGAAATTGCTTGTTGTAGAGTACCCTGGCTTGTGTCTCTACCGGTGCAATGGCCTTGTCGTCCGGTTGTATCTCGTATTGAATGTCAACGGGTTTTGCAAGCTTCCAGGCCGGATCATCCATTCGTCCGGTAAGTTTTATCTCGTGATTGATATATGTCGGTTGAAGCCTTCTCAGGCGCGTGGTGTCTTTTTGTTGTGCATGTGATAGCAGAGGAAATCCCAAAATCAGTAATATTAGCAAGCCCATACAGTATATGTAAATATAGATTTATGCTGGTACACTACCTGATACGGAATTGCGCGTGAAAGTTGCGTTGGATGAGACAGGATACTCAATGAGTTGAGGCGTGTAATTATATATACATATACTTACAGGGATTTTTTTTGATCAAAACCCGTCGATTTCTATCCACAATGTGTCCCATACGGGACGGTGTCGGAATGAGGACATATTCCTTTTTGTCCCGTAAGGAATATTATATCGGTAGCAACCCCTTCTAATCTGATTGCGAGTATGTTTATTCCCCTTTACCTCAAATCTAAAATCTCAAGACTCATATCTAAAGTCTGACCAAATACTGAAACTTCACAAAGAACTGACGATTGGTCTGCCGGAATCCGTAGGCTTGACCAAAATTATCCATGTAGTCGGTCATACCTGCGTAGAAGATGGTGAATGGATTCAGCTTGTAATAGATCAGTGGATAGACCTGAAATTCTCTGGAAAAGGAATCGTATTGTGTGATGAGGCGTGCGAACAACTTAGAGCTGAAGTTATAGATACCTGTCATGCGTATGATATCGCCGCTGTAGTATTTTTCCCCGGTTGCAACAGACGAGAGCTGGGAATAGTCATAGGAAAGATGAAGATGAAGCCGTGATGTTGGTTTTATCGTGACACCGCCCGATAAATTATAACCATGTCCAAGGCTGGGGGTATCGTGATAGATATAGCGGCCTGCGTCGATATGACCACCAAAGGAAAGGATATCCGACGCATTTGAGTGGAAACCAACATGAATATGATGCAGGTCTTTGAACATGATGTTATCGTAGCGAATATCGTTAACAAGACTATAGCCGATATATAGGCCGGTCTGATGGGTAAACTGGTTGAACATATCCACCGACACATTGCGTGACATCAGCCGGCCGCTATAGTCGTAGCGCAAGCGCCCCTGCACATGGAAGTGTCCGTGATCAAGGATGGCATTTCCCGGGTAATAATTGATTTGTTGATCGACATCGTATCGCCGGATATTGGTTTGCGTTATAAAACCTTCCTGGGCCTGAAATGTGGGGGATAACTGCCGGTACCGTAGCCTAAATGTGTAGTATTTCGCGCGTCGCTCAAAACCGGCCCGGAACGCAATCCCATTATAATGCTGGCCATTGAAAGCCGCATCATAATTCGAATGCCCGAACGTGCGATTATCAAATTGAGCAGAAAGCGAATCGTTGTTGAGCTCCATGGTGTTTGCTATGGCCGTCTGCCCCCTGAAGTAATAATGATTCATCACTTTCACATTCCAGTCGACACTGGCCACATAGTTGTGCGCCTGATTGATATTCCGTGTAGTGATAATGCCTCCAATGTGCGAATTGGAGCCGAAATTAAAACTGGGTCTCAGCACATTTACATAATCCTGCAGGTTGGAGGTCGCTTCCGAGCTTCCCTCCAGACCGGGTACGATAAAGCTGGCGTTACGATCATAGGCGGTGAGCATGGCTAGAGAAAAATTCCCGCTTTTTTCTGTGATCTTCCCGGCCGTCAGCGGATCGCTGATCATCCTGGAATAGTAAATATTGAAAGGCGTATGAAACAAGCTGGCCCCTTGCATAAAGAACGGGCGTTTTTCAGGATAGGAAATAGCAAAGGTGTTGTTTACACTGATCTGTGTGGCATCTGTTTCGACCTGACTGAAATCGGGATTGAAAACGGCATCCAGTGATAGGGAAGAATTGGGAGAATAGGAAACGCTTCCACCCATTCGTGGTTTAATAGGACCCGTGTTAAAACCCGAGGTCGGGTCATCGGTATTGTTTAAAGCACTGCTTTTAGTGGCAATCACATAGGGTAGAAACTCAACAGTGTTGGAACTGTTTACATTTTTCAACCCGGTCAGTTTCCCATTTTGACACAAAAAGCATGATTCGTTCATGTCTACAAAGGTCCATGAAAACTTATAGTCATTCCGTCGGGGATAATTTCGTAAAAACTGAACAGACCAGTTTTGTACTTTCTTATTCGGGAAACCGAGACTCTTAAATGGAATTGCCATCACTGCGGTATACCCTGAGTCACTTTCTGCCGCTTTTGAATACCAGAGAGCATCGAAGCTTTCATCCTCATGATTGCCGCTTCGCATAGCGTCAGCCTGGATACCCAGCGGGTTTACGAAAAATTCGTAGGCATGCTGATTATTGTTATAAGGATCGATAATCGCACCCACAAAGTCATCATTGAAAATCTTATCCCGATCGGAAATATGAGCCCGTATCCTTGAAGGATACGTATCCTGGCATATGAATCCGATATACAGAGTTGATTTGTTATATAAAACCAGAACTTTGGTTTTCTGGAGTGCCTGATGCTTGTCAATGGGTTGGAACTCATTTGACAGAGATACCGGCTGGGCACGTTTCCAGGCAGGGTCGTTCAGGTGGCCGGTTATTTTTATTGAATGATCAATACGTACCGCTTTAATTATTTTAAAAGGATTAGTGGATACGGCAGTGTTTTTTGCAGATGGTAATAAAGTTGAAAGGATTGATAATAATATAATACTGAATATGGCCATTTTTTGGTCTGAAAGCGGAATGAATTACTACTATGTTAACGGATAAATCTAATACCATTTCTAAACCTTCTTGGCAGAACCTGGAAGTTCCTGGTAAATAAACAACGAAGTTTTGCTGTCTGGTCTCGGGAGTGACGCACGCAAATGTCAGATCTTAGTACGTCTGCTCCAAAGTATATGCAAGAAAAAAATCAAAATGCGTTGTGCAAAATAAAGTGCGTTAGTTTTACAAGTTTTGACCTTTATAACTGTTTTTTTTAACAAGATTTAGCTGTTAATAATTTGATCTGATTTATTGCGGACTCTTCTCATCAAAATTCATGTTCTATTTCGGTATCTTTCACGACGAAAACCGCTGAACATAAATCTGGAATTTATTGTGAATACTTATCCTGGTAAGGTTGATGATTGGGCTCGATTGGTTTTTGATTGGAATCTGCCTTTGGCCGAAAAAACCTTATCTGTGTTCGCATTTCAATATCATGAAAATGAGATCTATGGGCGGTTTGTTGATGCCCTGCGGATTGATCCATCAACCGTCACCACTCCAGACGAAATCCCTTTGCTACCTATCGAGGCATTTCGTGATGCTGTCATTAAAACGGGTAAATGGAATGATCCTGAGTTGGTTTTTCAAAGCAGTGGAACCGGTGGAATGACTCGCAGCCGCCATGAGATCTTTAGTGCCGGAATGTATCAGAAATCAATATTGGAGGGATTCCGGGAGTTTTATCCTGAATCAAACTGTGATGATCTGGTCGTTTTGGGATATACGCCGGGATATGCTGATAATCCTCATTCTTCGTTGATCTGGATGATCAATGAATTGATTCGGCAGGATACATCCGGATTAAGCAGGTTCCTGCCGCTTAATAAACCCTTGGATAATGATGAGATTCAGAAGATCGCCGAATCAGGTAAGAGGTTGATGCTCTTCGGGGCAGCATTCGGGTTACTCGATCTGATCGAAATGGGAAGCCCGGCTTTGCCGGAAGGAACAATCGTCATGGAAACGGGTGGGATGAAAACCTATAAGAGGGAAATGACGAGGACCAAACTTCACGACCGGTTGTCGGCGGGCTTTGGGATACCTGGTCACAACATTCATTCTGAGTACGGCATGGCTGAAATGCTAAGCCAGGCATATGACGTTGGCGAAAAGGGCTTAAAAACTCCGTCATGGCTGAACATCACGATTCGTGATCCGCAAGATCCAATGCGGGTTTTGGAAGCAGGAGAAGAGGGATTGATTGGCGTGATCGATCTGGCCAATGTGTATTCTTGTTCCTTCTTATTGACGGGGGATCGTGGAGTTATGGGGCGAGACGGCCGTTTTTCTGTATTAGGACGTTGGAAAACGGAAAATCTGCGCGGCTGTAATTTTCTGATAGACCAGGAGGTGTGATGGGAATCCGCGTCCAGGGAAGAGCAAAACGCGTAGCCGGAGCGTTTCAGGATTGGTTGCATATATCGGGCAGCGGCGTGGCAGAAGCAACGGAACGAACAGCTTCAGAGCAGTTCTTCCCGATGCATGATGTGGATTATGGCCTTCGGTGTTTTGAGCGCCAGGTTACGGAGGACAGGCTTTTGTCCTGGCTTGATGAGCAGCAGGTCAACGACACCTCGCAGATCATTCCACGAAAAATCCTGTGTCTTCATGCAGGCAATCTGCCCATGGTCGGCTTGCAGGATGTCCTGGCCTGTCTTTTACTCGGACAAGAATACTATGGGAAAATATCGCGTAAGGATCCCTTCCTGATTCCATCCTTCCTGGAATTCTGGATGAAAAGACATCCGGATGAGTCAGCCGTGTGGAGTACTGATCTGGACCGCTACCGGCAACTGCGAGCCGAAGCCGTTTTATTCTCAGGCTCATCCGAAACCGTACCTAAAGTCAGAAGATTGCTCAGGCAGGGCGCTATGGTTGGTGATAAAACGAAATATTTGATCAGAACAGCTCACTTTTCCATAGCCTATCTTGACCGAAGTGATCCGGCTCATCTGAAGTCGCTGGCCGAGGCCATCGCACGTTACGAGGGGAGAGGTTGCCGTTCGGTGGCGATTGTTGTCAGTCCGGTCTCATTGCGATCGATACAATGCCACATGACCGATTTTTTCGAGGCATTCTGGACAGAGAATCCGATAGCATTTGAAATGAGTACCCGCCTGAGATATCGGATGGCGTACAACAAAGCGGTCGGCCGCCCACAGGCTATGCTCGATGCCTTCCTTATTGAAGAAAGCGATCCGGGTATGGATGAAAATGTTATATACTGGGTGGAGGGCGATACGGAAAAAGTCCGCGAGTTGGCTGATCGCTTCTCTGATCAATTGCAAAACATCTAT
>DATFNI010000133.1:0-11766 GCA_035266485.1 Balneolales bacterium | reverse complement strand
GGGTGGAAAAAACTAATTCATAAAGATGATATTAATCTCCTTCATAAACATGTTGAACGTGTTCTGGAGGGTAAGTCATCAACCGAAGAGTATCGTATAAAAACAGCAAACAATCATTTTATACGGATAATTGATTATATGCGTCCCGATGAAGACTCGAATCACGGGGGAATAAAAAGACTCACGGGCTCCATCATGCACAAGGTAGCTGAAGAAAAAGAAGCCTGAGCAGTTATCTATGATAGTCTGAAATAGCGTTATTTAGGTGCCAGCGGGCTGTTCTGCATTAATTGTTTGTACTGTGGATTGGCGAGTTTAATCTCATGTCTTTTGTCTAAATGGGCAGCATCGATTGACGGTTGTACATTCTCTTTAAAGATGCGGTCGAAACTACCATCCTTCATTCCTGCCAAAAGTCCCTCCCTGATTCGCTTTGCCAGTGCAAGATTGTCCTTCTTGACGTAGAAAAACATATCTGTTGGATATTTAATATAGATACCATCGGCAACCACCAGATGCTCGCCGGGATGGTGCTGTATTTCATAATTTATCTCGTATACTCCTCTTGGAAACCCATCAATAGTATGGTTTTCCAACATGGTGAATAAGCTGTCGTATGTCTGTGATTTTATGACATTGATGCCATTTGATTCTAATATTTGCGTATCCGGCCAATCATATTCCTGCCCCAGACGAAACTTATTCAGCTGATCTTTGTTGGTCACTTCCGCAAACAAATTTTTGTCCGACTGATTTACCATGATCAGACGGCACCCTATATATCCCTTGGAGAGCGGAACTTTGATAGTCCTTAAAACCCATTCTCTTGCTGTCGACATCATGGAATATACAACGTCAACACCTTCGCCGACACGCAGATGGCGAAAAGCAACACGCTGCGTCACATTCGCCATAACCGGTTCCATTTTAAAAGGTCCGTATTGCTTTTCCGTTTCTTCCAGGGCCATGTGAAGAAGCTTGCGATAATAAAAATGAGTAATAACATCGCTGGGGTCGGCATAATATCGGACTAATGTGACCTTGTTTTGTTGGGCGTAGAGAGGGCCCGCTATAAAAAGAACGGCCCAAAAAATCATTGCCGACACAGTCAGAAAAACGTGTTTCTTTAATTTCATTTTTAATCTGATTATGAAAATACTATTAACCCAAAAAGCGGCTTATCGTTTGAAACATATTTTTTACTAAGCCTGAAGTTCATCAAATCTAATAATTCAGAGTTTTGTAGCTGAATATAATAGATGTAATCCAAAAACCCGATCACTAAATTACCGGCCCTGCTCATCTTTTAGCATTGCCGGGTTAGACGGTTTGATGACATGCCTGTCATCCCAATGGGATGCGTCAATTGAGGCTGCAGGTATTTATTGAATATTTTGTTAAATAAACCATCCTGGCTTTCTGTTTCACGTAATGCCATGTGTAGCAGATCAGCATGATATCGATTAGCCGGCATGCCCTTATAATCGTAGTACTGAACGAAAAGAGTATCCTGCGCAAAAGATGCGACCCTGGTCAGAACAGAGCCATGAATTATCTTACGTTTCATTACAATTGGCAATTTACTTCTGGAGTCGTTTTCATAATGTTGTGGTAATATTCTCGACACCTTGGTTACTATTTATAAGCTATTGGATTGAAAATAGTTAGGTCTCCCGGTTTTTCACAGGAAACGATATGTATCAGATTGGTTCCCACGGAATAAGAGAGCCTGTTCGATACAGATCATCACTCCTGATTAAATGATAACTTCGAAATTTGATCAGATTCAATCAGATTTTTATCAAATAAGTACCCAAGTATTTTCCTCCCGAAAACTTCATTATCCGGACTCTCGTTCATGAAGGCTGATATATGATCCATGATAAACGTCCTGTCTGTTTTGATCGAACGGCTGTAATCAAGGATCACCGGGAGTTCTTTTTGTACGGATAACCTTAAGAAATGAAGTTCTACCAGATTCGGATTCTCATCAATAGCCCGTTCAAGAAGCACTTTACCCTTGTTGAAGAGATACCATTTTTTTATTGGATTACCAGTGACACGGGCGCGCATCATGGTTGCAACACCCAAATATCCTTTTACCAACGGATTACCCGGCTCCTGACAGCTTTCAGCGGTTTTATAAAACGGCATGACCGCCATGTTATCTGTGCCCGATTGCCAGAAAAGAACACGCAGTTTCTCAACGGAATCCTTCGTACGATCAGTGTGCCCGGCAGAAACAAGCATCATGACAAACAGAAGAATGAGAAGCATGTTATAGTAAATTAAACCTGTTTAAGACCAACGCTTTACATAAAAGATAACATTTTGTTCTGTTGGGTACCCGTATTCTGACCGATGCAATCTTTTCCGGCGGAACCATCTTTATTTTGCGTAACAAAGTCAGGTAATATAAATAGGCAAGAAAAACGCCAAGCCTTGCTTTGATGGGTAATCGAATCATCCCGCGATATGCTTTACTGAAATCCTCTTCGATATCCCTTTCTATGTCTTTCTTTACTGATTTTGTAAATCCACTGATCTGCAGTTGGGGAAAATACTGACGTTGCAGTTCTATGCTGTCCTGCCTCATATCCCTCAGAAAATTTACCTTTTGAAAAGCCGAGCCCAGGTAAACAGCGGCACCGGACAGCTCTGTATATTGATTCCTATTCCCATTTGTAAACACACAAAGGCACATTAATCCCACCACTTCGGCCGATCCATAGATATACTCTTTGTAACTGCTTTCCGAGTGATTCTGATAATTCAGATCCATCTCCATACTTTTAAAAAAAGCATCGATCAGCTCATGGCCTATATTATATTCCCTGACAACCTCCTGAAAATTATGCAAGATAGGATTCAGGCTGATTTTGTTTTCAATAGCCAGATAGGTATCCTCCCGAAAGCGATTTAAAAGGAAAAGTTGATCATTCTCCAGAAAGGTATCGACTATCTCGTCGGCAAGTCGCACGAATCCATAGATCGCACAAATAGGATTTCGAATGCTTTTGTGAAGCATCCAGATACCCAGTGAAAACGAAGTACTGTATTTATGCGTCACCATCTTGCTGCAGGATTCGGCGACTTGTTGATATAAGAGCTGATTTCGGGTTGTGATGTTCATGATGCAAGAGATTTTATGAGCATCCTGGCTGCCATATTTCCCGAGAGCATGGACGGCGGCAATCCAGGACCTGGCATGGTAAGTTGACCTGCAAACATCAGGTTTTTGATTTTCCGATGTCTCATGGATGGCTTCATAAAGGCCGTCTGTTTGAGCGTGTTAGCCAATCCATAAGCATTCCCACGGTAAGAGTGGTATTCCCTTTGAAAGTCGCGCACTCCAAATGAGGTACGATAAACAACCCTGCTGCGGATATCTTCGCCAAGATGCCGCTCCATACGATCCATGACGAGCTGGTAATAGTGCTCGTGAATCTGTTCGTCGTCGGGTAGCCCGGGAGCGACCGGAATTAATAAAAAGAGGTTCTCATGACCTTCAGGTGCCACGCAGGGATCCGTCTGGCTGGGGCAGCAGGCATAAAACAATGGTTTTTCGGGCCAGGACGGATGGTTATAGATCACATCCGTATGACGATCAAGATCTTCATCAAAAAACAGATTATGATGTGTCAAACCTGCAATCTTGCCCTTAACTCCAACATAGTAGAGCAGGCTCGACGGTGCGAGTGTGCGCTTGTTCCAATAATGCTCGTCGTACAGCCTCCATTGCTTCGGCAACAGGTCTTGTTCGATATGGTGATAATCGCCCGCAGCGATCAGGGCATCTGTCGGAACACTTCGTTTAGGAGTCAACAGGGAAGTTACCTGCTTTGAACTCACCTCGATCCCGCTTATTTCTTCACCAAAATTAAAACTGACTCCCTGCCCTGCAGCGATCTCCATCCAGGCCTCGATGATTTTATACATGCCTCCCATGGGATACCATGTTCCCAGCTCCAGATCTGCATAATTCATCAGACTGTACAATGCAGGAATTTGTCGAGCGGTTCCACCGAGAAATAAAACAGGAAAGCTCAGCAGGGTTATGATCTGCGGATCTTTGAAGTACTTTTTCAAATGCTTGTGCATCGTAGTAAACATGTTCAGACGCATTGCGTTTCGCAGCAGACCCGGATCCAGAAAATCCGTTATTCTGAAGTGTGCCCTCTGGGCGAAATCTCCCATTCCAAGCTGGTATTTAACCTGCGCTTCTTCTAAAAACCGATGTAACCTTTTAAAGCTGCCGGTCTCACGCTTCTCCATCCACGATTGCAACTCTTCCACATTGGCGGGCACTCTCAGAGGCTCATCATTGTTCCAAAAGACGGTATATGAAGGGTTAAGTCGTACGAGTTCATAAAAATCTGATGATGAGTGTCCGAATTGCTGGTATAACCCCTCAAACACATCGGGCATCCAGTACCAGCTTGGTCCCATATCAAAAACGAAACCGTCCTGGATGAGTTGACGAACTCTTCCACCCGGGAGCTGATTTTTCTCGAATACAGTAACACTGAAACCCTGCTGGGCCATGGTTGCCGCTGCAACCAAACCGGCAATCCCGGAACCGATAATTGAAATTTTGTTATTTTTCATATTTGTTACAGTAAAACATAATTATCCGAAACAACATGTAAACTTTTCAAAACGTTTCCGTGTTTAGCCAATAAATAAGAAACGTTGTAGAATCATATTATAATTGATTAATTATGTTATATATAATCATAGGTTTCACAACCTTTGCATTTATGGAATGGTTTGCTTGGTTTTCGCATAAGTACATCATGCATGGTTTGTTATGGATATTACACGAAGATCATCACATACCTCCGGATACTACCTTTCAGAAGAATGACTGGTTTGCTCTCATTTTTGCCGTGCCCTCCATTACGCTGATCTTTGCGGGGACCTTCTATCACAGTCCGATCAGCCTATCAATAGGGATTGGAATATTGCTATATGGGTTAGCTTACTTTTTTGTACACGACATATATGTACACCGGCGGATTAATATCTTTCAACATCTGGATAATACTTACCTGAGAGCTATACGGATAGCACACAAGATGCACCACAAACATATCGGAAAAAAGCCCGGGGAGTCATTTGGATTTCTTTGGGTTGGCAAAAAATATTGGATAATGGCACGGGAGAGGAAACATTGACCTATGTCGTCCTATCTTTGGTTAAACATCCTGGTGATTATCATCCCCTTCCTGGGAAGCTTCGAAAAACGGGTTAGATATCATCAGAAATGGCAGCATGTCTTTAAAGCTATTTTTCTAACCCTTATTCCCTTTATCATTTGGGATAGCCTGTTCGCACATTTTGGGATCTGGCATTTCAACCCCAACTATGTAAGCTCTTTTTCCGTGTTCGGACTCCCAATCGATGAATGGCTGTTTTTTATTACCGTACCCTATTCATGTTTATATATTTATGAATGGGTAAAATATTTCAGGCGCGGCCGGGCTCAGATTTACGGGGTTGCTGATCGATTTCTTTTGATCATCTTATGCGGGGCCACTTTACTTACAGCTTTCTTTTTCTACAGTAAAAGCTACACTTTAGTTGTTTTTGGCAGCGTTGCTTATTTTCTGATATTTGTTATTGCAAACAAGCCTGTATTTATACGAAATTTTTGGATTGCATTTATTATTTCCATGGTTCCGTTTCTAATTGTGAATGGTTACCTGACCGCCAAACCTGTTGTGATGTACAATAGTCACGAGTTCATTGGTCTGCGATTATTTACTATTCCTTTAGAAGATGTCTTCTACAGTTTTCTTCTGTTACTTATGAATACTTTTTTCTATGAGCAATCACTTAGCCGGGAGTTATAATGATTAAGCAGAATTTTACTTTGCGTGATATCGAACAGATTACCGGCATACAGTCCGCCACTCTCCGAATGTGGAAAAAACGTTATGGTATACTTCAGCCACGTAAAGTACAGGCCAAGAAACTATATTATGATGTGGACGACCTTAAATATCTCCTCAACATAAAGATATTGACGGATCATGGTTACCGGATTTCGCAGGTCCTGGAAATGGATATTGACGAAGTGCATGACAAAATCCATTCGTTGACCCTGCAACGTTCCAATGCCTATGACGGACAGCTGTCTAATGAGCTTCTAACGGCAATCATCGATCTCAATGAGTCTAACCTTGAGCATGCTTACTTCAGGTCGATAGAAATATTCGGTTTTAAAAATGCCATGAAGAAGATACTCCTGCCCCTGCTTGTCCATCTGGGCGATTTATGGATGACCGATGCGATTCATGTTCTTCAGGAACATTTTTACAGTCACTTTTTAAGGCAGAAACTCATGATGGCGACCGACATCCTGCCGCCTGTAAGTGGTGAGAGTAGTGTACTGATGTTTCTTCCCGAACTGGAGCTTCACGACATTTCCCTGTTATTCCTCAACTACCTTTTCCGTGATGCCGGAACCAAGACTCTGTATCTCGGCCAATCCGTTCCTTACTCGGATCTTCGGATGATTCTCGCTAACCAGGGCATCGATGCAGCCGTCTTTAACATCATATATACCGGCAACCTGGATCTTCACCAGGGAATGATGCCGAAAATTATTTCGGCATTCCCCGATGTAAGATTCATTATGACGGCTTCCGGTGCCACTCGTGGAAGTTTCTCCAAACTTGCGCAAAAGAAGAAACTTAACAACCTCGAACTCTACGACAATATGGATGAAATAGAGAACAAGGTTCTGCCCGAGCTGTCAAAGAGCCATTCGAACACACTCACCTGACCAAAGTAAACGGAATCTGCACCTTCAGAACAATATTTCGGCCAGGATTCAAAGCCGGCAAGTCACGGTATCGGCTTAGATGATCGATGTATGCTTTATTGAACAGATTATCTACGATGATATCACACTGCACCGGTGTCTTACCAACATTCAACTGTGATCCAAGAGATACATTTGCAAGTGTGTACGCTTTGCTGTCCGGTTCATTAGGGGCTACACGATCCTGTTTTGCATAAAATGAGGTCTGTATCGAAAGATAGGGATCATGAAAGATGCCAAGTTCTCTTTTTTGAATCCTCAGTCCAATATCTCCGTGATTTGCGGGCATATACGGCAATGGCACATGTAATTTCAGATTATCGCCACGCAACATACTATAACCGCCGTTAAGGGATAGCCAGTCGGTGACTTCTGCCTGTAATGATGCATCTATCCCCCGTATTCGTGCGTTAGCCTGCTTAAGGTCATAAATCTGATAACCCGATTTCGGGTCAAATTTACCTGTCGGATCCCCATAGATATATTTGTTGATGCCATTGTTGTAAGCCGAAACTTCCGCAACAACCTTGCTTGTGATCCATTTTAAAGAACCCTGGATGTTAGTTGCCGTTTCCGGCACGAGATCAGGGCTTCCGATGTCGTACTGGTACGTTCCTTCATGCACTCCGTTTGCAAACATTTCAAACGCTGTTGGCGCCCGCCAGGCATGCCCCAGATTAGCCGATAATGAGAGATCGGCAGTCAGGTGTACAGCGGCACCGACCGAGCCGCTAAAAGCACTATACTTCCTGTTGACGGCCCGGATGTTCATTGCCGGTGTATCTGATACATCCAGGTTCCTGGTATCGAACCGGCCCCCGGCTGACAGGTTCAGCGGTCCGAATTTGGCTTGTTCATAGAGGAATCCGGCAAAATTCTGAAGATTATAACCCGGGATCAGCTTGTTAGCCGCAAGGCTCCTGTTGGTTTGAATCATCGTTGAAAAGCCCATTGTTCCATATAGCGGACCAATGGGATTGTGATGCATCTGAACGTCTACCGTTCCGGTATTTAATTTCAGGTGCAGGCTGGGTTGATTATCAGTAGCAGCATCGAATTCCCGCCTGTCATTCATTTGGTAACCGGCCTGGACCTCCAACCTAAAATCCTTAGTCGGTATGTTGGCATGTACATGCAACAAATCGTTTTTCAAAGGCTGAAAACCTGTGGAACCCGGGGCATCGTGGATCTGAAGATGCTGATATAAGTGATTATAATCTAACGAGACGGACCCCCACGATTGTGTTGTTCCAATCATGAAGCTTCCGTTGGTTTTTCTCAGTCCGCTATTGGAAAGTTTTCCATCCGGAGTCGATATATCGCCGGCTGCACGATGGCTGAACTGTGCCCGGTATCCAAAAGACCCGCTTGCACCATGCAGAGAAATGGCCCCGGCACCCTGGTTGTTATTCGAGAATCCCTGCAAATATAAATTCCCACCCAATTTGTGGGTACCGTTATCGGAGGTGGGCAACCCGGGTCCGATGACATTCACGACACCTCCCAGAGCGCCTGCACCATAAAGTACACTGCTGGGACCCTTCACCACTTCGATACGATTGACATTGAATGTACTTATTTCAGGCCCATGGTCCGGACCCCAGTTTTGGGCTTCCTGCCGGACACCATTGACCATGACTACGATACGTTGCGAACTAAGGCCATGAATAACCGGTTTGGCAATGCCGCTTCCGGTCGTTACCAGGGAAACACCCGGCAGATTCCGTATTGCGCTCATCGCTGTGGCGCCACTGTTTCTCTGGAATTGCTTTTGATCGACAGACACAATTGACTGGCTAGATGACAGGGCATCGGTGGCTTGCGGGGTTCCCGTGACCGTCAATCCGGGCAGATTAAGGGTGCTCTGCCTGAGAACAATCCGCATCGAATCTTGTGTTTCCGCCGTATTGATGTTTTTTACCTGGCTCAAATATCCGACGAAGCTAAATTGTACGGCATATACCCCATTGGGCAGGTTATCTATTTCAAAGTGCCCCTTAGTATTCGTCACAGCCCCGCGTCCCAGCGTCGGTATATAAATTTGTGCACCCGGAATTGGATTGTGATGTTCATCGTACACATGGCCTGACAACGTCTGCGCCAATGCGGAACCAACAGCAAAAAATATTATGATGGGTAACAGGATATATGGCCTCCTGTTATGAATAAACCTGTAAAACATGTTCAATCTCCTTGTTAAAATTTTGCATACTGAAACAGGGTAACCGGCCTGTCCGGCCGGCAACCGGTAAAACGGGTGATCAGGAAATTGAGAAGGACGGAGGCCCGCGTTTCCGGCAATTATCAACAAATCTGAGCTGGACATTATACGAGTCGTATGGGCTCAGAATCGATATATCATGTATCGCAGAACAAATATGAAATGGTTGTTCAAAAATGTGTCCACTGGCAAAGTGACACGCCATGCAGAACCCATCGAGAGAGGCTGCGACTACATTATGCGCATTTGTCTGCGACAGTGTAACCGGCAATCCCGTGGGCGGCGGATATAACGGGCCATCATGATGCTGTAATCCCAGTGTGAATGTCACCGGTACATACACCAATAATAACAGGACCGCTACCTTTTGCCTTAATGATGGTGCCATAAAATTAGATGCCAGACATCGATCATAAGCACGTATGATGTACCTATAAAACAAAAACTTATGTAATAATCTCTCAAAGATCCCGGGTGGGCTATTCCGAAATAATGATGATTATACTTGCGGTGGTCTTTACACCGCCTTCCAATAATCCTCTTTGCAAGGATTTATTGAAGCTTCATTACCTCCTCACTACCGATTTTCAGAATAGTTTTCTGATATGGAAACAATCTGCAAGTACCAATAATATCCGGTTGCCCGAGCACCCTATAACTCTGGATACCAGGCACTATTCGCCCTCAAAAACATATTATCAGTAATTGGTAGTGATGGATCAGCTGACAGGCGGGGCCCGTTTGCGGGTGTAGGGTACATAAACCTGTGGACGTTCGTACTGATTCTGCTCAGTCAGAAATGCTACGTTTTGAGCAGTTATAAAGATATGAAAGGGATCTTCAAAAAAATGGCGGCTGGCAAAATGGCACGCCATGCAAAACCCATCCACTGCAGAAATAGGAACGGTGTGAGCCGTTGCATTGGTCAGGGTTACCGGTAGCGGGTATAACGGGCCATCATGGTGTTGCAGGCCCAGCGTGAACATCACAGGCACATACACCAACAATAAGATGGTCGCTACCTTTTTCCTGAAAATGGAAGACATGTTTTGTCTTTATGAAAACCGGTCATTCACAAATTTGATGGATATTACACAAAAGTGAATGCATTTTCAAAATGGCGGATCTTATGCTCTGTTTCCGACTTGCTTAAAATAGAAATGACATCGAACCGAACCGGGGCACCATCCATCTTACGTTCATACAGCCACGCTTCGGCAGCTTTAGCGATACGACGCTTCTTATCTTCTGTAACCGCATCCTCCGGATAACCGAAGGATAAGCTCGTGCGACGTTTCACCTCAACAAAAATAATTTCATGCCCCTGATAGGCAATAATATCTACTTCGGCTTCCTCAAACCGGTAGTTTTGCTCGAGGATCGTGTAGCCCTTATTCTCAAGATAGTGAACAGCCAGTCGTTCCCCCTTGTCGCCGGAAGCCTTTGTTGAGATGTTTGAACTCATAAAAAACCGGGGACGTTATCCTTTCCCCTGATTAGTTTTACTTTTTTTCGGTGCCGAACTGCCACTTCCACCTGCCGAACCATTCGATTTGTTCTTATAATCCGTCACATACCAACCGGTACCCTTATACACAACCCCGGCGCCGCCGGTAATCACGCGATGAACTTTTTGCCCTGTTTCCGGATCTATTTGAAGAGGTTCATCATTAATGCCCTGCATCAACTCGAACGTGGTACCATCTTCCCGTTTATAAACATACGTTGGCATAACCGAACTCACTTAGTTAATGGTTACATTCTGGCTATTTCGACATCAAAAGACGTGCCATACTATAACCATCTGCAACTTTTTCAGTTAAAAATCGACATAAAAGATGACGTCGCACGTAGTGGCGCCATCCTTTACAACTACATATTCTAACAGATTTAAATCGTCACTGCAACGAATTTAAACCCTTTTTTAGTCTTTCGAGTGCTTCTTTAATGTTATCCATAGATGCGGCATAACTGATACGAACTCCGTTGGGTTCTCCGAAAGCATCACCGGGAACCAGTGCTATGTTGTGCTCTTCAAGCAAATACAGACAAAGGTCCGTACTTGTTTTTATATCCTTGCCATCGGCTGTCTTTTTGTTCAGATAAGCGGAAATGTCAGGAAATACATAAAAGGCACCCCCCGGTTTAAAGCAGGATACGCCTTCCAGATTATTCAGATAATCAACGATAAAATCCCTGCGTTTTTTAAAGGCATCCCGCATGGCATGAACTTCATCCAGCGGGTGTTTATATGCCGCTTCGCCGGCTTTTTGGGAGATGGAGGAAGGAGCCGATGTTTCCTGGCTCTGAATTTTTGCGACCGCCGATGCTATGGCTTCCGGCGCTGCCAGGTAGCCGAGGCGCCATCCTGTCATGGCAAACCCTTTGGAGAACCCATTGACCACTACCAGCCGGTCCTTCAAATCAGGGGCGACTTGTCCGATGCCGACATGTTTCTGATCAAAGACAATGTATTCATATATCTCATCGGAGATGACTACGATTTTCGGATGTTTCCGCAAAACGTCAGCCAAAGCTGATAACTCATCTGCCGAATAGCAACTTCCCGTTGGATTGGAAGGAGAACACAGGATCAGGGCCTTTGTCTTGTCGGTGATGGCCTGTTCAAGCTGATCGGCAGTAAGCCGGTAATTATTTTCAAATTTCGTTGAAACCGGAACCGGTGTGCCCCCGGCCAGTTTGACCATCTCAGGAT
>DATFNI010000132.1:0-9654 GCA_035266485.1 Balneolales bacterium | reverse complement strand
AATTTTTGTCACCGATTCCAGCGGCACGAATGTACGCCAACTTACTAAGCTTGGGGGAGAGTATCCCAACTGGAGCCCGGACGGCAGTTACTTCACCTTCAGCCGGGATATCCACAAAGGGGATGGTGCCCACTATATCATGATGAAATGCACGGTCCCGGACTTCAGGATCACCCCGCTCTGGCCGGACCTGCCCGACTCGGTGCCGAAGTTCCCACCCCTGTCTACACAGCACCCAATTGATCTGTATTCGATTGTGCAGCGGAATAAGTGAGAGTAGTTGATAAACCTGACAGGTTTAACGCAAGGGTTCTTTTCCACTTGTACCTAACCCGTGATGTTATCACATTTACATTATGAGAGTATTTATGAACATCCTGGAGTTCGGGATTCAGCTGCGACGCGCTTCCAAAGTGCGTCGCAGCTAAACGTAAGACATCGTTACGTCGACTAAAACTCTCCAAAAGTTTTGAACTTTTGGAGAGTTTGGGGCAGGGACTTCAATTCATTTCATCAGCAGCAACTTTTTTGTCATTTGGGTAACCTTACCCGATTTATCCGTTATGATTATCCGTTCCAGGTAGGTTCCGCTGGCCCCGCAAAACGGGGGAAAGCATCGAACGTTTTGCGGTATTTACCTGCCGTCTGATTCGCATCCACTAATGTGGCCACCTGCTGACCAAGGATGTTGTAGATCATCAGCTTGACATGGGCCGGTTTGGCCAGCGAGTAGTTGAGCACCGTGGTGGGGTTGAATGGATTTGGGGTGGGATCGGTCAGAGTGGTAACCGGAGCATTGGATTGTTCAAAATGGGAAGTAAAAGTGGCTGTTGCCTGGCCACTGCTGGCATCAGTGACCGTAACCTGGAGTTCAACCCTCTCTATGTCGGACTCATAGGTTCGGCTCTCACTCTGTTGATTCCCGAAGTATTGCCAGCCGCTGGTTAAACCATCACGGTAATGGTCATTTTCCTGCCAATAATATTGGTAAGGGCTGGTTCCCCCGGAAGGATTGGCTGTCCAGGTTGGATAACTACCCGGATACACATATTGTGGCCCGGAGATGGTGACGGAAGGAGGTTCGGTAATTCCTTTCCATGCGAATACACTTCGTATCAGATTCACATGATTTCCACCATAATTATCCTGGTCGGCGGTTATCATGGCATCACGGAACTCCAGAAAATCCGGAGCGCCGGTAACCCCATAAATGGCACTGTAGACATCCTGATCTGTTGGCCGAGAACAAAGAAATCAGGCCGTAGCCTGAGGGGCTTTTTATGTTAGGGTTTCATACAAATCATTTGCTTTTTTATTTATTTATGATATCAAATCCTGCCGGACGCATTATTAAATATGGTGTCAGTTTGAGCGTAACTATCAATAATCTGTCCGTTTAGGTTTATTAACTGGGTTACCAATTGTTCATCCATTGTTTTTCCGAAAATCAAAAGCTCATCATTACTGTACCAAAATGTATCCCCTCCGTACTTGAGCTTTTTCAGACTATGAATCTCGTTTTGATTATTCATGAGGTTTATATCCACTCCATTTTCATTAACTTCATTAGAGTTGAAGACAATAGAGCTTTTGTCTGGAGCCCAAATGGGTCGTTGTATACCTTCACCTAAGCTTGGTAAGCTTAGTAACCTGTTTATTATTTACTTCAATCGTGTAAATGTCCGTTCGAAAACGTAAGGTATCTGCCTGGTAGTAAGCCCGGTTTGATACGAAGGCAATTTGCGAACCGTCCGAACCCATATGGGTTAACTGCCGGATGTCGCTCCCGTTCGGCTTCATGCGAAACAACTCGTTGTGCCCGGTACTGTCTTTGGCACTGAAGACGATAAAACCGGGCAGTCCGTGGTTTTTCTTTTTGCCTCCCAACAACCCGCAGGAGGCCAGAAGCAGTGTACCCAAAAACAGGAGCAAAAGTCCCTTGGCAAAATAGGGATAGAATAATTACGAGAGGTATCTTTACAAGTTATCTCTTGTCGGTCAATCGGTGTGTATGGCACATCACACATTTTTCCACTGAACTTAAACGGTTACGTGTATAGTATAAAAAAAATGATAAGGGGCCATTTTTTTATACAAATGTTGAACCCTTCTTCTCTATGCCGGTTTTTTGTGTCGTTGCACGTTATTTCTGTTTATCATATTTACAGGATCGGTACCAAACCTGCAGAAAATAAGGGCTGGGGATTGGATCGCTTCATCGTCATCCATGAAGTGATTAATATCTTAGGCCATAAACGCTGCAAAAGAAAGTACAACCCTGCTGGTTATAAATTCAGTATGTGGTTGTGCGGCAGGAAATGCACGTCCGGCGGGAAAAGTTGCACTCGAAAAAGAAGCCAGAACTTTCCAAAAGTTTAGAACTTTTGGAAAGTTCGCAATCTACATTGTCTCTTTCAGCATCTCTTTAACAGCCGCTTCAAGCTGCGGATCTTCACCATTCAATATCTTACTGTAAGGATTCGGAACCTTGATATCGGGTTCCAGCTGGTGGTTTTCTGTAAAGTGATGCTCGCCGACACCCGCAGAGGCCACCATCGGAATGCCGAATATGATCGACGGATCAATCTGGCGCTCCCACCAGACGGCCGTACCGGTGCCGGGGACGGGCATGCCGATAAGTTTACCGATTCCAAGTTCCTTGTAAATGTACGGGAACATGAAAGCATCGGAATAGTTGCTCTGACTTATGAGTACGCAGCTAGGCTTGTCCCACTTATTAGAAGATTCACCGCCAGGTACGATATGGCCCTGTGGTGCAAACTGCATGTAAAGTTTACCGCTCAGAAAGGTGACAAGGTCATCGTGAAGCCATCCGCCGCCATTGAAACGGGTGTCGACAATCAGGGCCTTTTTGTTGAAGTTTTTGCCGAGAACTTTGCCAAATACCGTGCGATAACTGGGATCGTTCATGGCTTCGACGTGCACATAACCTATTTGTCCGTGTGACAGGCTGTCGGTCATTTTCTGCATGATATGGACCCACCGGTCATACATCAGGGACTGCTCTTTTCCTGCCGAAATAGGCTTTATCACTTCATCCCAGGTTTTTTTTGTATAAGGATCGTTGAAGGTCAGCCTTGTGAATGCCCCTGCTTTATGGTTCAAAAGTTTAGCCCAATCAAAACTGTTATTGATTTGAACACCGTCAATCTTTTCAAGGATGTCGCCTTGTTTCACTTTCGTCTTCGAGTTGCCCAGAAAGCTTTCGGGGCCGCCGGTTATGATATCCTCTACAACAAGCCCATTTCCACCCCGGGTTTGGTCGTACAGCATACCGAGTGATGCCGTCTCATCCGGGTTGTCGGGCTCAGGACGGAAGTAGCATCCGGTATGTGATACATCCAGTTCGCCCAGAAATTCGCTTAACGCATCACAAAAGTCGCGATCGTTATTGATGTAGGGGAGAAACTGCTTGTAGTAATTATGATAGTAATTCCAGTCTACGCCGTGCAGGTTGGGATCGAAGAGTTTTTTCTTTACCTGCTTCCAGGCATGATCGAGAATGTAGGCTCGCTCACCTGCCGGATCCCAATTGATATTCGCATGGATGGAAAGAGGTTCCGCGCTTCCCTTGGCAATCTCAACTTTGCTGATGTGTCCGCCGGCCAAAACAAATATGTTCTTGCCGTCTTTATCAATAGCCAGGCTGCCTCCGCCCGGGGCATTGAGATGAGCAAGCACTTTGGTTTCGTGCGTGCGTGGTTCCGTCTCCCAGAGATCATACCCTTTTTCATATTTAGCCAGGTAATAAAGCTTTTCACCATCTTTGGATAGAATAAAATCACTGAGGAGAGACGAGTTAATGGTCAATCGCTTGGTGCGGCTGTCCAGTTCCTTCAAATTAAGAACCAGTGGTTTTTCCTTTTTCTTTTTCCCTTTTTCTTTAGTCTTGGTGGTGTCTTTCTTTTCCTCGGACTTGAGCAGGTCGAAATCTTCCTTGTTAAGATTATAGCGGTCGAACGCCTTCTGGTTGAAGAACATGGCGTATACATCCCCCTGGCTTCCCCTGCTGAGATTTTTCATCCCCTCGCGGTTAGAGACCCAGACCATCATCTTGCCACCCATCCCCCATTTGGGTAACTCGTCATCAAATCCGCTCTCCGTCAAATTCCGGCGTTCGCCGCTTCCGTCGGCCTTCACCAGGTCAATCTCATTGCGGACAAATGTCCCCTCGTTTGATTGGGCCAAAATCCATTTGCTGTCCGGTGACCAGGTGAAATACTGGTCGCCATCGGCATAGGAGTAATTGACTCCTTCGGGAATGACCGTGACCGTTTTGTGGGTCTTAATATCATAGACCTTTAGGATATTGCGTTCTTCAAGGTAGGCTATTTTCTTGCCGTCGGGAGAATACCGAGGCTGGAATTCATCCCTGGGTGTGTCAATGACAGGGGTATTTTTAACAACCGTCGAAGCATAAAAATAGGGCTCGCTCTTATTTACTATGTCGAGTTTATCGATATCCCAGGAGCCATTTTTTTCGACGGAATAGACGATGGAGCGACCATCGGGACTAAATTCGATCATGCGTTCCTGGTAAGGAGTGTCGGTCAGTCTTTTGGTTGTATGACCGTCAACAGAAGCGGCAAAAATATCCCCCCGATAGACAAAAGCGACTTCCTTGCCGTTTGGTGACAAAGCCATATCAGTAATATTTTTGTTAGTTACGGAGATTGTCTTTGTCGCTTGCTGAGCAAAGTCGGCCTGAATCGTGATCTGCACTTTTTGGGGCTGTTGGCCGGCAGCCATAGTGTAGATTTCGCCGCCATGTGTAAAGCACAAGACGCCGGTTTGTGACCGGCTTAATCCTCTCACCGGGTTTCGTTTATAGTGGGTTAACTGGACAGGCTGACCTGGATTGGCAACAGAGGCACGAAATACATTCAGATTATTTTCATTCTGCTCGCTCAGGTAATAGTACGTGTCACCATCGCCCCAGACAGGCTCCAAATCGTTTCCCTGGAAGTGGGTAAGCTGAGTATACTGATTCGTTTTGAAATCGTAGGTCCATATGTCGCGGGTCACCGAAGCCATCTCATGCTTGCGCTGCTCGCTTTCATATCCCTTGCGATCCTCGAAGATGATCTTGCTTCCATCGTGGTTGTACCGTGCATATTCCGTACCGGCAGAATTGATCATGATGGAGCGCCCTCCATTAACGGGAACACGGTACAGTTTCATGAATAGTGAAGGGATAGGGAACCGGACGGATGTGTAGATGTCGTTGCGCGCCGTCCCAAAAATGATGTCCTTATCATTTGTCGTGAAATCAGAGGGTATATCCGCGGCGGAATTATAAGTCAGCCGGATTGCCGCCCCGCCATCGGATGACATAACAAAGACATCGAAGTTTCCATGCCGGTCTGAAGCAAAGGCGATGTATTTCCCATTATGGCTCCACACCGGGTAGCCTTCATAAGACGGGGTCATCGTCAGAGGGATGGCGGTACCGCCGGTGGCAGGTACTTTAAAAATATCTCCTTTATACTCAAAGGCAACCCATTGTCCATCAGGGGAAATGGCCGGATGTCTCAGCCACATAGGGTGGGTATCAGACTGGCCTGCTGCTAAAATCGGCCAAATGAGGATAAATAATGCCAGACAACGTTTCATAGCTGGAATCGAATTTATTTGTTGGAATTTACAGTATAGCCAAAAAGAAAGGCAGGCTTAATCAGGCAGATAGCCGGGAACAAAACCGTATATATACTCATCTTATATGGCCTCCTCCGTTGTAATTAAGAAAGCTAAATACTACATGAGACACCAAAAGGCAATCCTTTCTTTTTCTTTTTTACATTTTTTAGTCAATGATCTGGGTTGACTTCTGACGGAATAGTTTTATAGTCATAGCTGTTCAAAAAGGTTAACATCGCTTCCAATATTGTTTTGGTGATGTAGCGGATTTTTAGATAGCTCAAAAATCAATTCCTATTCGTGATCAAACCCCTCCAGGGGACCTCAAGAACATTTTGGACAGAAGTGTTTTAAAAGACCAACGTTCTTGGCTTAATTCAGAGAATAGTTATATTATTTACAGTATTTTACACATACCTGGAGGAGAGAGTATAAAATGGCTGATTCACCATTTTCCAATATGAATATGCCGGGGAATATCAAGGGATTTCGCAAGAATGCCGGTCCCATCATCCTGGCCATTGTTGTCATGCTTCTCATTTTCTCAAGCATCTATACTATAGGTCCGGAGGAAGTGGGAGTCGTTTTGAGATTTGGGCGATATACCCGAACAGCAGAATCGGGACTCAACTTTAAGTTGCCGTTTGGGATTGAGGAGGTCCAGAAACTGCCCGTTGAGAGACAGTTAAAAGAAGAGTTTGGTTTTCGAACGCTGCAGGCGGGTGTACAGACCCGTTATAGCCAGGAAAACTACGAAGACGAGTCGTTGATGTTGACGGGCGATCTTAACCTGGCGGAGGTGGAATGGGTGGTACAATACAGGATCAATGATCCGTACAAATATCTGTTCAAAGTGAAGGATCCCCAGCAAACATTGAGGGACATTTCCGAGTCGACTATGCGTCAGGTGGTAGGAAACCGTACGGTAAATGAAGTTTTGACAATCGGCCGCCAGGCAATAGCCACTGCGGCTGAGCAGAAAATGCAGGAGTTGTGCAATGAATATGACACCGGTATAAAAATTGAACAGGTTGTTTTGCAGGATGTAAATCCGCCGGATCAGGTTAAGTCTTCTTTTAATGCTGTAAATGAGGCGCAACAGGAAAAGGAGAGACTGATAAATGAAGCTCTCGCCGATTATAACAAGTTCATTCCAAAAGCCAAGGGTGATGCACAGGCCGTCATTCAGGAATCCGAAGGATATGCTATTGATCGTGTGAACAGATCAGAGGGAGATGTGGCACGGTTCAATCTGTTATACACCCAGTACATTGCTGCCCCTGAAGTGACCAGGAAACGGATTTATCTGGAAACGTTAACGAAAATTCTGCCCAGAATAGGACAGAAAGTCGTTATTGATGAGAACGGACGTAACATTTTACCCCTGCTGCAGTTGAATGGACAATCAGCGAGGCAGTTACCGGCAGGAGGCGCACAGAAATGAAACATCTCAGAAATTCTATACTGCTGTTATCTGTCATCCTGGTCATAATTCTGGCCATCGACGGTACTTATATCGTCAACGAAAGCCAGCAAGCTATAATAACCCAGTTTGGCAAACCGGTTGGTGAGGCTGTCATTGAGCCGGGGATTTATTTCAAAGTTCCGTTTATACAAGAAGCACATTTTTTTGATAAGCGCTTCCTGGAGTGGGATGGTGATC
This sequence comes from Balneolales bacterium, assembly GCA_035266485.1. Taxonomy (GTDB): domain Bacteria; phylum Bacteroidota; class Rhodothermia; order Balneolales; family DATFMH01; genus DATFNI01. The sequence goes on along the minus strand of DATFNI010000132.1, from coordinate 2,333 downwards.
CCAACCAAATCCCTACCGAGGACAAGAAATTCATATTTGTGGATACTTATGCCCGGTGGCAGATCAGTGATCCGCTGCAATTTTATAAACGTGTTCGGGATGAAAGAGGAGCGCAAAGCAGACTGGATGACATTTTAGACGGAGAGACACGAAATGCCGTGGCTGGAAATAAACTGGATGAATTGGTGCGAACTTCAAACAGGGTTCCGCTGCAAAGTGATGATTATGCGAATGAGGTTGAGGAAAAACTCGACAGCATCAACGTAGGTCGTGATAAAATTCAGCAACAAATCCTGCAAAATGCGAATGCCCTGACGAATGACCTTGGAATCCGTGTACTGGATTTTCGGATCAAACGAATCAATTATGTCGAAGAAGTACGGAAGAAAGTGTACGATCGCATGATTTCTGAGAGACAAAGGATCGCAGATAAATTCAGGTCGGAAGGCCAGGGAGAGGCCTCCAGGATCCGAGGAGAAAAAGAAAAGGAGTTGAAAAGGATACAATCCGAAGCATACCGGCAGGCGGAAGAGATAAAAGGTCAGGCTGATGCCCAGGCAGCTGATATATATGCAAAAGCGTATAACAAGAGCTCGCAGGCCCGTGATTTATACAGCTTCCTGAAGTCGATGGAGAGTTATGAGAAAACTTTTGATAACCGAACGACCATTCTCATCTCAACAAAAAGTGAATTTTATAAATATTTAATGAAAGACCTTCCCTGACAAGTGTTCTTTATAAGAAATGACCCAACTAATTTTTTGCTTCCAAAGGGCTAAATGAGTGGGTTTTTATAAAATCTGGATGCATGTACAGAACAACATGATGTGTTAAATGTCTGGTAACATAAAGATTATATCTTTCTAAGTAGCTTGCTCTAATAAAGCTACGGTCGTAGTATTGCAAAAGCATCAATAAATATATGCAAATTAAAAGGGGAACCAATTGATGAAACGCTACAGATTAAGCTTCGGCTTATTGGCTATTATCGCTTTTATGTTAGGATTCGCATATCAGGGATATGGACAACAGGTTTATACGGCCAATATGTCCGGGATAAATGAGGTGCCGGCCGGTAAGTCGCTAGGAGTGGGCACGGTACATGTTGTTGTTCGGGGTGATTCCATTAAGGTATATGGCTCGTTTAGCAATTTAGTAGGGAATTACGCGGCATCACATATTCATACGGGTGCAGCCGGTGAAAATGGCTCCGTCGTATTTCCATTAAATCCGAAAGTGGATACCGACCAAAAGGGTGGGACCTATGATTCCCTTGATAATAAGTTCAAACTGACTGCCGACGAAATGACGGCACTGATGGACGGGAATCTCTACATCAACATTCACTCTTCTGATTATGCAAGTGGTGAACTGCGCGGGCAATTGTTCCCGGATGGAAATAAAGCACCGACTGCCTCTCACATAACCGATCCGGCTAATGGTGCTACCGTTGTAATTGGCGGATTGGGTACAGATTCGCTTGACTTCAAATGGAGTAAGGCTACCGATCCTGAGAATAATCCTGTTTTTTATGTCTGGCAAATTTCTTTGTCATCAAATTTTTATTCGGTTCCCCTCGAAGAAACCGTGGGGACAGATTCCAGTGTAACCCTGTCAAAGGCTGATATCGATGAACTGATGCAGGCTGCTTCTGTACCCTATGGCGGGGATATGACCGTTTACTTCAGAATATTTTCCACGGACGGAAGCATGGTGACGGATGGACCAACCGGCTCGATGGCTTTCAAGCGTGATAGCGTTTTATACTCTATCCAACAGGCACATGATGCTCCAAGTGGCACCCAGGTTAATATTAAGGGAATTGTAACACGTGCTTATGGGGATTATGCCTATATGCAGGATTCAACAGCCGGGATGACCCTTCATCAATCCATCGGTTCTTTTGCTGATGCCATCGCGAACGGAAGTGTGAAAATGGGTGATTCGCTACGCGTCAGTGGTAATGTTTCAGAATACAATTCACTGGTCGAGATCAATGGCGCAGATCTTCAGAGTTACAACGTGCTTTCGAGTAACAACATGTTGCCTGATCCGATGAATATTACATTGAGCGACCTGGAGAACAACGGTGAAATGTATGAGGCCAGATTAGTTCGTTTGACCGGACTGAAGGTCGACGGTTCCGGTACATTTAATCCGGCTACCAGTTATAAGGTAACAGATGCGACTGATCAGACAGGCAGCATTGTCTTACGTACGCCGAGCGCTTCTGATGGAACCATTGCAGGGGCTTCTATCCCCCCTGATTCAACGGTATTTGAAGGAGTCGTTGGACAATATTCCACGAGTAATCCGGTTGCCGGGTATGAGCT
>DATFNI010000131.1:0-3280 GCA_035266485.1 Balneolales bacterium | reverse complement strand
TAAACCTCACTGCGGGGAATAGCAAAGAAGGCAGAATGTTGCCTTTGTACGAAGCGAGCAATATTGAGGAGCCTTGTGCGGGAATACCGCACGCAGGGATCTGTGAGAGGGCAGTCGGGTAACTGGCTGTCCTATCTCGTTACCCGAAAGAAATATATGAATCCTACAGTCTCAAACACACTATTTCATTTTACAGGAATTGATTGCGATCGGGGCGTATTTAAACCAAAAGAAGAAGCATTAAACACTCTTAAATCGATTCTTGGTTCCCAACATTTTCTTCTGTCTAATAACAATAGAGAATGGACAATATTTGATGTGAAGGAACCTGTCAGGCACATGAACTTTGATTTGCCCATGCTATGTTTCACAGAAACACCCATTGAGTTCATTGGTATGCACATGGGTGTTTTTGGGCATTTTGGTGTGGGAATGAAGATCGAATGGGCTATTAAAAATCATGCCCAAAACGTGATCTATTGTGACAGAAGTGAACCAAATTATTACGGGAGGATTTTGGCTGGTGTTCTTGATTTTATCCACCATAATCTTGCGACTGACCAAAACACTCAAGCAAAGTGGTATTGGTTCCGTAGTTTGGTGGGTGTAACAGAGGACATTCGTTTTCGTAATGAAAGAGAATGGAGGTTTATCGGTCGGACAGAAAACAAGCCTGGCGGAGGAGACTCATTCACACCCACACATGTTGATTTCAATATTAATGATATTGAAGTTGTTGTTTGCCCAGAAGACTGCATTCCCGCGGTACATGAATTTTTAAAAGGAATACCAAGTTACTCTCAATATACTTTCAACGTTATTAGTTCAGAGGAATTGTTAAAGAATTTAGAAACAGAGGGTTAACCAGGTACTTCAGCGGACCCGGTTAACATCGGCGGCGTTACCGGTAGCTTTTTTGGCCGGGTCCGCTGAGTTTAACGTTGGCCGACACTTGCACAATCGTGAGATGAAAACACCTAAACGACTTTTCAAATACCTCCCCTCACACTTTCTGGAGCGGGTCCTTCGACGTGGTGACCTTCTTTTCCGAAATCTCTCCTACTTCCGTCGAATTGAGGAGAAAGGCCGTGGGGATCTTCTTGAGGGACTCCACATGGATTATCCCGACAATCCAATAAAGATCGAGACGACCGATAGCAGAGTTAAATGGGAAGGGAGGGCGGCATTCCTGAACCGAGTGAAAACGGACAAGCTTTATGTGTTCTGTCTTTCCCAAGAACTGAATCCCGCCCTCTATGCTGAATTCGGGGCCGACGCTTGCATCGAGATCACCGATGCCCCCGAGTTCTTACGGCGGAGCGAGAGAGTCATTGCCACTCAAGTCCGCTTTGCAGAGTCCGGTTTATTACACGGACCCGTATTGTATTACGCGCCAAACAAGCCTTTGGACGTTGACGTTACGGATGTCCGCATAATTCCGTTCTGCAAGCACAAGAGTTACAGCCATCAGGCGGAGTACCGCCTTGCAGTCGCAACTAGGGGCGGCTTGTCGCTGACGCGCCAGATCGTAAACGAGCTATATTCGTTTAAAGAAGATGTGGCGACCGGCACTGACGGCAACCGTCATGTTACCGTTGGGGGAATCCATGATATTGCACGAGTCCATCACCGTTCGTAGAGTGTCGCTTAACCATTTTCTTGTGTGGATTCCACGCGCAGTGTATTTAATTCCACCACAAAATCCACCGGATAAACCGGTGATTTTCGGGTTTGGCAGTCTTGAATTATGGCATACGCAGATAGACCTGATTCCGAAACATGGCAAGCCCGCGAAAAATGGCTACAGGAAACAGAGGAGTCTTTTCAACATCCTCTGGCATCATACCTTCTTAGCGCCCAAGGAACATATCTTGCGCGGGATATGGACATTACTTTTTGTGCTGGTGCATGGGCAGCTGTAATAATAATTGCCCATGCTGTAGTTGATGCATGGTTACGAGATACGGAATTAGGTGATTATAAGTCTAGTTCATACAAGCTATTTGGGGAAGATGAAGATTTGCACTGGTTGCGAAAAAGACGCAATCAGCTGGTTCATGTGCATGAGAACCAAACCACATTTGATGAAGCCGAACTGCACAGGATAGAGGAAAATTTCGAATCTATGGAACCAGAGGCAAGACGAGCAGTTCGTATCGCCTTCAGGGTGATGTACGCCAGCCCCGGAACATAGGAACTGCCAACCTGTAGATTTAGCGGACCCAAAAAAGGGCTGGGCCGCTGATTAAGTCGTTAAGGTTACTATGGAATACTGCCCATATTGCAATAGTGATAGAGGAATAGAATTTAGGTATTTATCTGAGTATATCGATGCCTGTTATTCTGTGGACCTAAATTCCCCATATTGCTATGAGCATAAAGGAAGGATGTTTGTAGCTGAATGTTTATCGTGTGGTCGACTGATATTAAGTGATGATTACGGGGGGCAACTTGAACCTGAGCTATTTGATAAAGCGGAAATCCTTTATCCAGAGACATTGCTCTCACACGCTTCAATACCTGAATTAATACGTGACACATACGAAAACGCCAAACGAATACAAGAACTTAATTATGATGCTTTTGTTGTGAGTATAAGAAAGTGTATAGAGCTAACTTGCATACTACATGGCATTGAAAAAGGTACTTTAGCCAAGAAACTAGAAAAATTATGTTCTCAACTATCTCTGCCAAAATTATTGGTTGAGGCAGCCAATAGCATAAGGCTCTTTGGGAATAAGGCTGCTCATGAAGTAGATGGCATACACCCAGTGAATTCGCAGCAAATCGATGATTTTTTTATAGTTCTAATGGAATACATTTATGTTCTTCCTTCAAAACTCGCTTGGTTTCAGCAAATGAACAAAACGAGCACGGGTGAAAAAAATGGCCTAATCACGAAAGATGGAAGATTTGTATTCCAACAAGGGAAATATAGAGGATGGAAGCCTTAACCAGCGGGTCAACCTGTGACCGCGTAAACGGTGGCGGCGCTGACGCGGAAAGTGAAGGTGGCGCGGTCAGGTTACCCGTAACGTTATGTTGCTTAAACTATGAATGAAAATCAACGATTAAGACGAGTAGCTCTACTTTGTGCACATTTTATGAGAAACCTTGCATATTATCGAGCCGGATGGGGAGATGGAGCACTTAAGAAAAAAACCGAGTTTTGGATCACGGTGAATGGCAATTTTTATGACATTTGTGTGCTTGAATGGTGCAAATTGTTTGCAGATAAAAACGATAAACATTGTTGGTTGAAGCTTATTGAAGACAAAGA